>CAYMXC010000392.1:0-3087 GCA_964394135.1 uncultured Phycisphaerae bacterium | reverse complement strand
ACCATCTTCCAGGGGAGGTGTCGCTGTAATATCCCAGACTGCCCGCCAAATCCGCGGAAATCTTCCAGGATTGATCCGTCGGAGTGGGTTGATCGTCCGTATACCAGAAACTGGCAGCTCGCCAGCCCCAATCCAGATTCACTTCCCCGTGCCGGCCAGCATCGGTCCCCGCCACATTAGTAGCGGTGGCAGCTACTTCGTAATAATTCCATTGCCCGCCATCCACGAACCCGATAGGCTTACCATCGGGAAACAGAGGTTCCGAAAAATCACCGCCCGGAATCCCATGAAATATTGCAGCCTCTACCACGCCAGCCATTGCCAGCACCACCCACACAACCGCCATTGCCTTCGACACTTTCAACATCGCGTTTCTCCTTGTTTAAAAAAGGTTTATTAGATATGCAGATACATCTATTTCGTTGTAACCCTGTAAACTCAAAAACCGGACACCTTTTCAATTATAGACTTCTAAAGGTTATCGCCTGAACCTGTCGAACGCCTTTCAGACAGCTGCAGTTTCAACTTGACGATGTCTTTGGGCATCCTTCTCGACAATAGCCACTGCTGAACCATGTCTGCCGCTACTGAAACCATGTTGCCCATGTCGTGTGTCCAACTTAATACACCCAGCCGGTTGTATTTAGCACTTCGGGTGTTAACACCCTTACCCACCATGATGCCTAGCTGAACGGAAGGAAATTTATCAGTCACACCGGTTTCCACCATCGCATAGTCAATGAATTCATCCTGCGTGCAGAACAAGGCGTCATAATTGCCCTCGGACAACAATCGTTCCACATATTCTGCATAGGCGGGAACCTCTGAAAAGTCACAATTATTGATTCCTTGAATGAACTTTGTTAACGGCAATTGAACGATGGTTATATCACCCATGCGCCCCATGGCAGAGGCTGCATACCGGATACCCCGAATCGTATCTTCATAGGTGGTGATACGCAGGTCATCCATCAGAACAAGCAATCGCTTTTTCTTCATATTATTTAAAAGATGATTACAGATGTCGATTCCACCGGCATAACAATCGACAATTACAGCAGGGAGATTGGCCTTGGCCAAAAGGCGGTCGATCAGCACCACAGGAACAGTCTTCGAAAGTGAAGTAAAATATTCGCCGTTTGGATTATTGCTGGCCGGCCAGACAATCAAGCCCTTAACCCCATTGGCAATCAAATGTTCCGCGACTTCCCGTTCTCGAATCGGATCGTCCCTGGAGGTTCGGACTATAGCAAAATTCGATCGATCCTCAAAAGCCTGATCGACAAAACCAAGGACATCTCTGCTGAACGTCATGGATGTACCATACGGATGAATGAAACCGAACATGATCGCCGCCATTTCGCACGCCTCATGTTCCGCAACCAGCATCGCCTTGCCGGGCTGAGTCTTTACAACCCCCTTCTCCTCAAGATGACGAACTGCCCGCTGCACCACCGTCAAACTGACCCCAAACTCCTCGCTGAGACTTCGAACCGACGGTAATGGATCACTGGTACGATATAACCCCGTTCGAACACGCTGCTTGAGAGTTTGAGCCACCTGCTGATAAAGGGGAACTTTATTTCCTGCTACAACTGACACAGTGAGCAACTCCTTACGAAACTAACCGTAATACACCAGGCAATGTCTCTGGAATATTTCACTTGGCATATCACCCGCCATAACCGTATTACCGTATTTCGATACATGCATCTTATCTTTTTTTCCTTTTCTTGTCAATACCCTATGCCGAAATTTTCTTTGGGGGCTTGATATCTTTGGATCAGTCCGTTATGTTATGCATAAATCGAGCTATTTACATTATTAAGGAAAATTGACTTATGAAAGGCAAAATTGACCACATCGGACTTTGGACTTGGGGGGGACGGGTTTTCAATTGGCAGCGATTCCTCGACAATATGAAATTGTCCGGAATGGATACAGTAGTTCTCTGGCACGACCATGTGCCCGCCGCCGCACTTAAAATACAGGAATACGCACACCACCTCGGCATTCGTATCCTGTGGGGCTTCAACTGGAGCTGGAACTCGCCGGTATGTCTCAACAGTGAGCAGGATATAAGCGAATGGCAGGATCGAGTTTTGAAAATTCTAAAAAATGAATATGAAAACCTGAACCCGGACGGTATCTGCTTCCAGTTGGGCGGTACAGAATTCGGCGGACATTGCCGTCTGAATTGTGAAGTCTGTAAAAATGCAGCGAGAGAGGGCGTGGGCAATCTCTATCTGAAGTTCGCTGGCACAATCATTGACGCGGTAAAAAAAGTTTACCCGAATTTGTATTTGAGCGCAGGAGTCCATCTTGGCGGCGTACACAAAAGCTTCCAAGTACTCAAAAATTTCGATCCTTCAATCAATATAATGTGGGAAGATCTCCCCGGCCCAGGACGGCACATCGAGGTGCCTTTCGCCTATGATTGGGATCCCCAGGAAAATGCCCTGACTTCACAAACTCTGGAAATGGTACGTCATATGTGCGAACTCCGGGGTGAAGAAGAAGATGTAGCCTTTGTCATAAAAGGATTCCCCTGTCACTGGGGCGGCCATGATCCTATGCTGCTGGAAGAATTCGATCTGAAAGTCCTGGCTACAGTCTATCAGGAAAAATGGGATCAGGCTGCCAAATACTGCGAAAAACGATTGGCAGACGCGTTAAAGGTCTTCCGTGCTATAGCAGAATCTCCCGCACGAACCAAAACCGTCGTACTGCTCGTAGAACATGGACTCTGGGAATATCAGCGATATTATGCCGCAATGCTGATTTCGGAAGCTCTGCATAATCCTTTCCGAGACCCGGATGAAATTATCAAGACTTCAAGAGAAAAAACAAAATAACACGATAATACGCGGGGCTAATCACGAATACTCAGAACCACACCCGTGCTGACGAGTGCACCGGCAGCAAGCAGTTCGAATCCGGGCAAAAATCTGAGAAAGACGCAAAGCCAGAACATGGATAAGATCGGAGTCAACGCTCCCATCAGGCCCAGTGTTTTAACGTTTGTCCTGGTGGCAGCCAGCTCCCATAGCAAAAATCCCCCAGTATTAGGCCCCAGAATACAGCAGA
>CAYMXC010000391.1:0-3098 GCA_964394135.1 uncultured Phycisphaerae bacterium | reverse complement strand
ATAGTATACGGGCCGTTACGCTGTCCAGCGGAAACTGATATTTACCGGAAACGGTTTTACACTAGAAAGTCGGTTCTTGCAGAGTCCTTATACGTGTGTGTTCTATATATCTGGATGGAGTTACCGTGCCGGTATGGTTTTTTTTCATTTTCTTCATATGGTGCAGGTCTCTGGCTTGTTTTCTGCTGGGGCCGAACGCTTTTCTGCCGTGTGACATGGGCTCCTCCTTTTTTTGCCTAAGGAATTTATCGGCAGGAAGGGATAATACTAAAGCCGAAATAGCGCGAGTTAAAATGCGGGGCCGCACTCCCCCATGCTTACCAGGGAAGCGTAGGAACAGTCTTGCGGAAATTCTATGTCTATGCCGCAATCTGCGGACGAAAGCGGGTCGAGCAGTATGTGCACGTGCCAGAGCTGCGTTATGTCGTTGTAGACCGCGTCCCATTGCACCCTGGCGCTGTCCATCTCTGTCGACCTTTCAGCGAAATACCTGTCCAATTCGGGGAGTGCTTTGGAGAATGCTATGGCTTTGCGCGGGGAATGCTCCGGGCTCAGTGGGTTTTCCCTCGCTATCTCCTGCGCGCCTATGACATCGCAGATCTTATGCTTAGAACCGGAATACCAAGCCCTGCCCTCATCTGCCTGGCGCGCGAACACGTAGTCGCATGAAAATACCAGGGAAACAGCCGTAAGGATAAGTATTGTTTTTTTCATACTTCCTGCCAGGGTTGCGAGTTAAGGCTTATGGGGTCAGAGAGTGGATTTTTGAGCACCCGCCCTATTCAAGCGAAATCCCGACAGCGAAGCTGTCGGGGAAACCACCTAAGACTTGCAGATGCAGATACCACTAACTAAAGAAAATGGCGGAGAGTGGATTTAAACCACCGACCGAGCGGGTATGAGCCGCGCGCTCTATCAGGCTGAGCTACTCCGCCGAAAGCGTTTATATCGAGGTTTTATAAAAGCGTAGAAAAAATATATTACCACAAAAACGCCGGATTTCAAGGCGTTTGTGAATTATTTTAATTAAGCCCGGTCTTGGTCTTCTTGACCGGTTCCTTATCGTCATCTTCGAGGATGATATTGCCGTCCTTGTCGTATTGATGGTATTTCATCATGCCGTGCGGCGCGCTCATGGGGCCGCGGCTAGTAGGAGGCATTCCCGCCGATTCACTGTCTTTGCCCGGAATGCACTGCAAATCGGTTTTCATCGGCATGCCGCTTTTGCGCATCATCATGGATCTCATCATGCCCATCTCGCGGCCGGTAGGACCCGGATCCTGCGTGAAGGGGCATTGCATAAAACATCTGGCGCCCGGGCCGGGAATTAAAGGGCAGCCGTTGACTATGAGCGCGAAACCTGTGCCCACCAGGATACCTGCCGATATCCACAACAAAGCCGTCACTACGTAGCCGAAGATCTTCAGTTCCTTGCGGTCGAGTTTACGGATGGCGAACAATACGAAGAAACTGATCGTGAGCAGAACACTTGCGGGAACGACGAACAGTAATCCCATATACCCTCCTTGTTGGGTTTTCAGTTCACTAATTATAACTCCATTTATCAGTTTGTAAAAGCAAATTCGGTGCTATAATCACATTAAAGAAAGAGGTCCTCATGAAGAAATGGTTTGTTTTGTTCTTTTGCGCTTGTTTCGCCGGATGCGCTTATCTGGGATACGTGAAAGATCCGTTCTATCCTATACCCTGTTTCAACCGCGTGAACGACGGTTTATACCGCGGCGGACAGCCTAAATCCGGAGGGTACGGAATTTTGACCGCTCAAGGTATCCGTTCCATAGTATGCCTGCGCGGCAATTATACTGGGATCGAAAATGAAAAGAAATGGGCTGCCGATAACGGGGTCGCATTTTTCCATATCCCACTTTCGGTTTATAAAGAGCCCACGCAGGAACAGGCACTTTTCTTCCTTGAAACGGTGTTGAATAGGCGGAACTTACCCGTGTTCGTCCATTGCGCTAATGGTCGCGACAGGACCGGCGAAATGATCGCCTTCTATCGCGTCGTGGCCGATGGCTGGACGATCAAGAATGCTTACAAAGAGGCCCGAGCATTCGGCTTCTTTCCATACCGCGGAGAGGAAGCCGAAATGAAAAGATTTATACATCAATTGAAAGACAAACCGATTTATTTTCAGAAAGCCGGGGAATTGCGCGATGCCGAACCGTAAGACCGTGACAGCCTTTCTTCTATGCGTATTTATCTGCTCGCTGCCCGCGCGCGGCCACGCTTATACCACGGAGCATCATTTGATAAATATGGGGCGCGATCTTTTGAATATCGTAGCATCGCCGGTGAAGGGCGTGTTTACGAACGGCCCTCGCGAAGTGAAAAAGATGTTCCGTTATGAGGTTTTCGAACAGGAAAAACCCGAAAATAATAAAAGTTTAAGGTCGGTTCTATTCGCTTTATGGAGCGCCCCGTCCGTTGAAGTAAAATCAATAGTCGATGGAATAGTAGATAGTTCACGTTATACCGGAAAGTTTATAAAAGAATTCCTTTCCATTCCCTTCAGCGACTGACCCCGTTATTTATCTCTTTCGGTAACAGTAACTTACGTAATAATTTTATCGTTGTTAAATTGGTAATTTTGACCGTGGCATGTTATACTTACTTTAGAGGATATGGGGCCTTGCCACGGGAGGAAACATGAAAAGGTTTGCTTCGGTAGTATGGATTTTGGGTTTTGCGGTTTGCTTCTGCGCTAGTCCTTCTTTTGCCCAGAAAGACATAGCTATCGATCCCGCAACGGTAAAACCGATCGTCGTCAATCCGCGTATAACAGATTGGGTCACTATAGCGCCTTTCGGCTGGATGGGTAAAGTGCAGAAGGATAAGGCGTACTATTCCTGGATCAATTCCAACGCTTTTTTAACCAAGTTCAGGATGGAAGAGGAAAACAAGGCTTTACGCCAGCAGTGGAAAGAATTTCTCGGCGGTGTAGATGTGTTCATGCCTTATTACAAGGCCCGCGAGGTCGAGGATCTGGTAAAAAACAAAGCCAGCGTCGAGGTCTTCGAAATGAAGGGGCGTCCGGAGTTCAATTACAAGCGCAAGCAGGTGGAGTATATATTCAA
>CAYMXC010000390.1:0-3105 GCA_964394135.1 uncultured Phycisphaerae bacterium | reverse complement strand
GAGGCGGTATGACCTTGTGCCTAACCTGGTTCAGACTGTAAAGGGATACGCTGGGCACGAGAAGGCGATTTTCGACAATATAGCCGATGCGAGGACGAAGTATTTCCAGGCCAAGGGTGTTGAGGCCAAGGCACAGGCTGCCAATCAGCTTGAAACGGCGTTGTCGCGTCTGCTGTTTTTGCAGGAGCAATATCCGAATCTCAAGGCCAATGAGAATTTTCTCAAACTTCAAGATCAGCTCGAAGGGACGGAAAATCGAATCGCAGTGGAAAGGATGAGGTATAACGACGCGGTTCGCGAATTGAACACGTATGTTCGATCGTTCGTGGGGCGATATTTTGCGGGAATGGCGGGCGTCAAATCCGGTGTTTACTTCGAAGCACCGAAGGCGTTGACTACAGCGCCTGCGGTCAAATTCTGAGGATGATGGTTTTGCCTGACAGGATCAACACCGTTCAGCCAGCGAAGGAAATGGAGACAGTGCGCGCTTCAGGACGCCGAGGGATTTTGAAATGCACAGGCCGTAGTTGGTGATGGGGACGCCTGCGGATTTAGCCTGGAGGATTCGTCGGAGTACTTCACGACGATTGGTCATGCACGAGCCGCACTGGACGATAAGGCTGTAGTCCTTGAGATTTTCTGGGAAGTCCAGTCCAGCGGCGTGGTCGAAATGGAGTTCGCCACCGACATACTGACGAAGCCAGCGTGGTATTTTTACGCGACCGATGTCGTCGCCGATGGGGTGGTGAGTGCATGTTTCGGCGACGAGGATTTTGTCGCCTGGTTTGAGCGAATCGATGGCGTGTGTGCCCTGCAGAAAGCTTTCCAGATCGCCTTTCCAGCGTGCAAAGAGAATCGAAAACGTGGTCAGGGGGATTGAGTCGGGCACATCTGCGGCGACTTTCAAAACAGCCTGTGAGTCGGTGATGACCAGGGATGGCGGAGTTTTGAACAGGTCGAGCGTGTCGGACAATTCCCGCTCTTTGACGACGATGGCGCGTGCGTCGCAGTCTAGGACTTCGCGAATGATCTGGACCTGAGGCAGGATCAAACGGCCTTTGGGTGCTTCGAGATCGATCGGAACGACGAGAACCACCGCGTCGCCCGGGCCGACGAGGTCGGAGATTGCGCCGCGATCGTCGAGGAAATCCTGTGGGATGACGCCGGCCATGGCCTGTCGGAGGTCGTCGATGCCGGTTTGCGTTAAGGCGGAAACACAGACGACGGCGGGAGCAAGGTGCCTGGCTTTTTCCAGATCGGTGTGGGATGGGGTCCAGAGATCGGTTTTATTGAAGACAACGACGCGGCCGATTTTTGTGTTGGCGAGTTCACTGAGGAGTTTTTCTTCGAATTCGCCGATCGGTGCATCGCAGGCGATCAGTGCAATATCGACCCGGCCGAGGATTTTGCGGCTGCGTTCGACGCGGAGCAGGCCGAGCTGGCCGACGTCGTCCATGCCGGCGGTGTCGAGGAAGAGGACTGGGCCGAAAGGTTTCAGTTCCATGGGCTTTGTAACGACATCGGTTGTAGTGCCGGGGGTGTCGGAGACGATTCCAACATCCTGGCCGACGAGGGCGTTAAGCAGGGAGGTTTTGCCGACGTTTCGGCGGCCGAAGATACCGATGTGCAATCGCATGCCAGTTGGTGTGTTTTTCATGTCGGATTATTCCTGTTTTTTTCATTATCGGACTTGAACCCGAGGGCGTTGACGGCGTCGGGCGAAATCCATCGTTCAAAATCATTTTTTTCCAAATTTGCCACAGCTTTGGCGGCGGTGAAAATATCGCATTGATGATTTCGCATGTAGTTTGCGATTTCGCCGGCCTTGTGGTATCCAATTTTAGGCACGAGGACGGTAGAAATCGCGGCGCTGCGATGTGCGAGTTCGCGGCAGCGGTCGGCGTTGGCGGTTATGCCGCGGATACATTTTTCGGCGGCGAGGTTGTTGGCGGCGAGGAGATTTCTAAGGATGGTCAGGAGCTTGTCGGCGATAAGTGGCAGAAATGCGTTTAGTTCCAATTGACCCGACCCTGCGGCCATGGCGATTGCGCCGGTGCTGCTGAAGACGTCGATTGCGACCTGTGTGAGCATTTCGGAGATGACGGGATTGATTTTTCCCGGCATGATAGACGAGCCTGCCTGGAGTGGTGGCAGATTGATTTCACCCAGACCCGTGTCCGGTCCGCTGGCCAGGAGTCGCAAGTCGCCGGCCATTTTCATGAGGTTGCTCGCATGGGCCTGGAGGATGCCTGCGACCTCGACGAAGACGTCGGCATTTTGTGTGGCGTCGAGGAGGTTTTCCGCCCGTGCCAGGGGCAGGCCTGTGATTTGTCGCAATTCGTCGGTGACGCGGAAGATATATTGTCGAGCTGCGCCTAGTCCCGTGCCGATGGCGGTGCCGCCGAGATTGACGACTCGGATGCGTTCGGTGCATTTATAGATTCGCCAGCGATCACGGGAGTAAACGTCGGCCCAGGCGCCGAAGGTTCGGCCAAGGGTTGTTGGTACCGCGTCCATGAGTTCGGTTCGGCCGATTTTCAGGATATCTGCGAATTGCCGTTCTTTTGTTTGGCAGGCTTCCTGGAGAGCGGTAACGGCGGTTTCGAGATTTTTCAACAGGACATAGGCTGCGATTTTCAGGGCGGTGGGGTAGGTATCGTTTGTGGATTGGTGCATGTTGACATGTTCGATGGGATCGATGAATTCGTAGTCGCCGGGTTTTCGACCAGCCAGGACGAGTGCGCGATTTGCGATGACTTCGCAGATGTTGAGATGCGTGCTGGTTCCGGCTCCCCCCTGAAGAGGATCGACGAGGATGTGATCGGAGAGTTTTCCATCTGCAAGTTCGCGAGCTGCGCGTTCGATGAGGTCGGCCTTATCTGGCGGCAGGCAATCGAGCTTGCGGTTAGTGATGGCGGCAGCGAGTTTGACCTGTCCGTAGGCGCAAATGAGTTCTGGTGCGACAGTTCGGCCTGTGATGGGGAAATTTTCCATTGCCCTGGCGGTGTGGATGCCCCAGAGCGCATCGGCGGGTATCCATTTTTCGCCCCGGCTGTCGCGTTCACATCGCTGGTTCATGGTTGAAGTCCTCGGCAGGTGGAAACC
>CAYMXC010000389.1:0-3109 GCA_964394135.1 uncultured Phycisphaerae bacterium | reverse complement strand
TCCGGTTATGCTATCAACATATTATCCACAAAGATGGTAAACAACGTGCCTGATTTAAAAGGTAAAGAAAAATGACCTTGAAATCGCGAAGACCATTCGACTTGGACGATCCAGGCTGTCTTTATGAAGTGGCAAAGTTAAAATTCAAACAAAATTATTCCGAGCGGGAGATTGCCGCCTATTTCGGTTTCGAGCAGGACAATCGCACTCAGATTCGCAAAGCCCTTGCCAAAGCGGAGGAAATGGGAATCGTAGTCAAACCCCCTATCGCCCTGATCCGGCCTGGGGGCATGTCACTGGACCAGCGTCCCCTCGAAGCTCAACTGGTTGCAAAATATAATCTTAAGCACGTTGAGGTAATCGAGGGTTTCAGTGACGCTTACAACGGTCTGGATCGTCACTTACAAAATATCGTTCTTGATCGACTCGCCCAGGCGGCGGGGGTATATTTCAATACGCTCATGGAAGGTCCGACAGGGGCAAAAGTTGTTTGCATCAACTGGGGTTACACCATGCGCCTGTTTGTCAGCCACGTATTAAACCTCCAGCCGGCACAGCGGAATTACACTTTGACGCCCACGAACAAACTTCAGCGATATATTCTGCCTATGGTAGGCATCATGGGAACTGGAAATCGTATTCAGGTGGCTGAACGTGAGGCCTATCAGTTGGCACTGGAACTGGCAAGAAAATACGACGCGATCCCGCGTCATCTGCCTTCTCCGGCGATTATTCGTGACCGGAATCAGGCTATGGTAGTCGAGCAACTCGAGCCGGTGAAAAATTCTCTCGACCTTCTCAGCCGATCGGACATCGCCATCACTGGTATCGGCTATGTAGACGACAACCAAAAAGGTTACAGTGAAATGACCATTGTCAAACAGCAGCTCATCACGGCCGATGAAGTCCGCATCATGCGATCGCAGGGAGCAGTGGGCGAGATTGCGAACTGGTTTTTCGACGGCGACGGCCGGGAACTGAAAATGTGTCCCAATGGCAACGGCGGAGGCTTACGCCCCATCGGCCTGGGTCTTGATGGCCTGCAGAAGATTGCCAACAAAAATGGAACCGTGATTGTCATTTGCGGCAGCGACAAGCGTCGTATCCCTGCTCTTCGTGCATGCCTGGCGCGGAAGGAAAAAATGATCACCGCACTGTTCACCGACCATCTGACAGCGGAAGAATTGCTGATTGAACCTTACAAACCATAATTCGGCGGCTTTGCAATAGTCACACAGTTAGTATCCACTGCGTTTTACCGGCGGCGCCGTCGGTTATGTTTTGTCTTTCGGCCGAGCCGACCGCCATGCGGCGATTTTGGTTTTCGGACCATTTTTCCTTTTTCGATTTTTTTTACTTTTTTACCCGTCGGAAGTTCCTCTACCAGAGACAGATTCATGCGGCGGGTGAGAGTATCGATGCTGACGATAGACACTTTGATGGAATCGCCGATCTTGAAACGCCTGCCATGACGCCTGCCGCGAATATATCCGCCATCCTGATTGACCTCCCATATGTCGTTTCCGAGTTCCTCAATTGGGAGCAATCCCTCGATCTGATATTTTGGCAACCGGACAAAGGGTCCGAGCGTGGCAATGCCGGTAACAAGTCCATCAAAATGCTCTCCGATGTGCTCGCTAAGGAGTTGTAGGATGAGGACTTCCTTGATCTGTCGTTCGGCCTCCTCCGCCCGCTGCTCCGTAAAGGCAATATGTTCGCCGAGCTGGACGAGTTTTTTTTCTTCCTGCCGAAGTTTAGCGACCAGATTTTTCAATTTTCCTTCGAAATGATGCTGCAGGAGCCGATGTATGGTGAGATCGGCGTAACGGCGAATGGGCGAAGTAAAGTGGCAGTAGTGTCTGCTGGCCAGGGCATAATGGCCTATCTTCTGAGGCGAATAAGTTGCCCGCTGGAGAGCGCGAAGGACGGCGTAACTGACGGCAAAACTGTCAGGTTTATCGGCGACGGTATCGATCAGCTGCTGAAGATCCTGTCGATCGGGATCTTTGGCGATCCGGTGTCCGAGCATCATCAGGAAATCGCGAAGATTACTGAAGGCCTCGGGTGATGGGGCAGGATGGATTCGGCGAAGGAACGGGATGTTGTAAGAGTCAAGAAGTCTGGCGACGGCTTCGTTGGCCTCGACCATGAACATTTCAATGATCGTGTGGGAAAAGCTCGTGTCGGCGGGATGGGCATCAACCAGCTCACCTTTTTCGTTGTAGTCCAGTTCGACTTCGGGCAGGTCCAGGTGCAGCATACCTTCTTTCGCGCGACGGTCCCAAATAGCACGGGCCAGTTTTTCCGACCGCAAAAGCAGATCAACGACAGGCTTCGAAATCGTTTTGTGCGATCCGGCAAGAACGGCTGAGGCCTGTTCGTAGGTAAGACGTTTGGTAGAACGGATCACAGAGTTGGCGTAACGGGCACCGAGGACTTTTCCATTTGGATCATAGCGGATAAATACACTCTTGGTCAGACGATCCCGACCCTCCTGCAGGCTGCACAGACCATTGGAGAGTGCCTCGGGAATCATGGGCAAAACCAACCGGGGCAGATAGACGCTATTGCCGCGGTCGCGGGCTTCGAGATCGATCGGTGAATCTTCCTGGACAAAGGCGGAAACATCGGCGATGTGGACTCCCAGTTCGTAGCCTCTGTCGGTCTGGTCGATACTGATGGCGTCGTCGAAATCGCGAGCGTCGACAGGATCGATGGTAATGACGATTTTATCCCGCAGATCAAGACGATCTTTCGGCATTTTTCCCTGTTCGAGGGCTGCTCCCACCGTGCGGTTGAATTTGTCCACGATCTGTTGAAGATGATGATCGACACGAGTTGGAAACTCGCGGGGCAGATCGAATTCTTCCATCACCGCTCGCAGTTCGACGTCTGGTTCACCCTCCGGTCCGAGAAGTTCCAGCACTACGCCGCGGGACATTTTTTCACCCAGGGGATATTCAGTGATTTGTACGACAACGCGATCGCCGGCCCGCGCGTGTTTGGCTGAAACGTCATCGACGATAATGGGCTGATGGAGCACTTTTCCGTCGGTCTCCACCATCCAATGACTGGCGGTTCGAAAGAGGGTTCCGACGAATTTATTTTT
>CAYMXC010000388.1:0-3109 GCA_964394135.1 uncultured Phycisphaerae bacterium | reverse complement strand
CCGCCCAGGCGGTGAAAGTCAGATACAATCCAAAGAAAAAAAAGAACCAGGAAATCTTTTTGATCTGGGGTTCATCGTTGACGGCCCAATATGTCAGCAGCAAAACGATAGCGGGAAAATAATACCCCCCGGCGAGTCGAAAATATGGTTTGACCTCGGCAATTGAAGAGAATCCGGAAACAACAAGCGATATCGTTAGAAATACCAGCAGAATCGCGAGCATCTTCACCACTTCCGGCGCGGGCTTTACCCTCAGCCTGCCGATTGCCCATGCCACAGCGGCAACCAGAACAATCATCACGATCAAAATACGATCGACCGTAATGTTGAAACCGCCAACACCGCCCCCCCCTATCAAAGATTTTTTCCAGAAAAAATAAGAGAAACATGCGACTGCGATAAACCACAAAAGAATCAGTGTCATCATGTCGCCGAAATTGGCCCAGAGGATAATCACAACAGCCAAGCCAAGAAAACCGATGAGGTAGGGAAAATATTCAATAGGCATCATCAGACCAACAACTGCATAGAGCACGCCGAAAACTGCGGCAGCCCAAAGATCGATTTTAGAATTTTGATGTCTGATGGAAATCACAGTTATGCTTTTTACAAGAATGTTCCGACTTTTTCATCGAACCATGTTACAGTCGTTTATAAAGCCACTGTGGCAGCGGGAACTGTCGCTGATTGAGCACCAAACCCAGAAATTTTCCATTGGCGGCTTCGAGCTTCTTGACGGCGAGAGATACGGTTTCACGCGATGTGACGCCGGATCGCACAGTCAGAATTACCCCACCGGCCAGACCGACAAGAATCAGCGACTCCGGATACAGATTCACCGGCGGCGTCTCAACAATAATATACGAATATTTCTGATTTAACTGCTTCAATGCCTTTTCCATCTGATCGCGATTCATCAGAATTGATGATCCGTCGTCTTCGACTTGCCCTGCTGTCAGCACATCGGGCTGATTTGGCCCTAAGGAAACTATAGCATTGTCCAGGCTGCTCCTTCCGGACATGACATCCGCCAATCCGGGCGAGTCTTTGGGCAAATCAATCAATCTTCCCATACCGGGATGCCGAAAGTTCGCTTCCACAACAAGGGTCGGACTTCCGAACATCTGACTCACCTGCACACCTATGGCCAACGCAAGTGAAGATCGACCTTCCCGCGGGTCGGAACTGGTAACGGCCAGAATCGCCGGTCCGCGATCGTGTCCGCGAAGATATATCGACGTGCAAAGCTGGGCCACTGATACACTGGCCTTACGATTGATCTCGATGGTTTTGTTTATTGTTGCATTTGCCATATTTGTTTCCTTCTTTAGGGACACCAGAGCTATCGAATCATGCCTCCATATGTATCCGGAATCGAAGTGAGAACCGGTTTCCTGAAGTATCGCTCCGCTTGATCGATCGTAACCACGGTATGATCGTAGCTGTCTGCAAGGAATGCATACGCTAAGCCGGTAAGCAGACCCACAATCAAAGCGATAAGCGTATAAAGCCAGAGAATCGGCCGAACCGGACGATCGACATCAGGCAGAGTGGCCTGGTCCACGCGGGTTATAAGAACTTCGCGCTGAGCCATCTGACGTGCGGTTTCCGCGTCGAGCAGGTCTTTGCGCTTCTGATCGTATAATGTGCGTGACAATTCCAGTTCACGCGACAGCGATTCATATTGAACGAACAGGGATGAAAGTTTGTTGATCACCCCGTCTTTTTCATTTACCTGACTCTGAATCTCGCTCTTGCGCGCCTGCAGGGTTTTGATATGCTGATCGATGGCCTTTTGCTCGGCGACGAGTTCCCTGATGATGTCGCGTGTAGCCAGGAAAATCTCCCCGTTCTTCTGCCGGACCAATGCATAATCGTTTTTGAACTGCTCGGTCAGCGTGTTCCGGTCAATGATCAGGTCGGCAAGTTTCTGTTTGAGTTTATTGACGATTGGATTATTGGTAATGACTTTTTCCGGAACCACTATATTGACGTTTAGAATATCAGCCGGTTGAAGTGAATCGACGCCTTGACTCAGAGCCTTGGGTGGAATCTGTGAATTGACCTCCGTCTTCAATGTCTGATACTCGCTGATTTCCGCATCGATCTTGATTATTTCTTCCTGAAACAACGTTCGAATTCGCTGATGATTGACCTCACCGTTGGCACGCATCAACTGTGTCAGTTCGAGCAGATCGCCCTTGACGTTATTGTTAATAAAATCGTTAAGGTTCTTCTCGGCCAGGCCAAGGATTTTTTCCCGCAGGTCGCTCAATTGCTTTTCAAGCAGATCCTTGGATGAAACGTCGAATTGCGACTGAAGTTCCCGGCGATGAATGAGGTATTCCTGCGTCAGAACTTCCGCTGCCAGCTGGGCGGCTTCGGGTGTTTTGGGCTGCTCAACTGATATGGTAAATACTTCCGACTTGGCAACGTCCTCGCCGCCCGGAGTCGTCACTTTGATCTTTTTGGCAAATTCACTTACCTCTTTACCGGGGATACTTTCAGCGGCCTTGTTAACCTCGGCGTGCCACGAATTCCAGGCTGAATTGTCGCCGGAAGTATCCGTCAAGTCGGCAGGTGCCTTGAGCAGATTGCTATTGTCCAGGCGAGCCAGCGTTCGACGAAGAACGGTGTCCGACAGAATGATCTTCTGCTGAGTCTTGAGAAAGACTTCCAGCCGGCTCATCGGGTCAGGACTTGCTTCAAGCGGATTGGCAGCCTTGGACATCCGAGCCCACAACGTCACATCGGAACGATAGACCTTCTTAGCAAAAATGCAAGCCAAAACGGTCGTTCCCGTTATGACAATGGTAATCAAAGCAATCGCCAGCCAGTGGGAAAACATTACAACCGCCAGTTCGCGTAACGTTTTTTTTGCGTAGGTACTTGGCATCTTGTTTTACCTTTTAACTTTACCTTTTTTCTTTAGGATATTTAGTAATTTCAAATTCTTATTTCGTGAGCTGATTGTTTATTGCATTTGCGACGACAGAACTGAAAGGATTGCCGTTGTCGGTGCGTATAGTTGTCGGAGCCTGTCGGATCTGATAGCCGAATCCGAGGCCGACCGATGTCGAGAACGGCATCACAGCGTAAATTCCACGGG
>CAYMXC010000387.1:0-3111 GCA_964394135.1 uncultured Phycisphaerae bacterium | reverse complement strand
CCGGCCGATATTTCATTCGGGCTTTTCGGCTGGACGATTTTTCAATCGTTGTGCCGTTGGAAACCATAATGAATATTAGACCTGCCGATCAATTCTTCATAAGATCAGATAGCTTTATTAAGGAGATTTTTACATGCTTTTTGCCTGCAAAGGTCTTGTTGACGGATATTTGAGTGACGATGAAACCTATTCGCTGATGAAAAGCGGTTTGGACCAGGTTGATTTGAAGGGGAAAAAAGTTCTTACGTTGATTCCGGATGCTACCCGGTCATGCCCCCTGCCGATGTTGTTTCGGCATTTGGTGGATATTCTCGGTGAAAAGGTTGCGAAACTGGATTTTCTGATTGCGCTTGGCACGCACCAGCCTATGGCGGAGGATAAGATCAATCACCTGCTGGGCCTGAGCGAAGCACAGCGGAAGGGCAAATACTGTAAAATCGGTATCTATAATCATAACTGGCAGGATCCGGCCACGTTCAAGATGCTCGGTACTATTTCCGCTGACGACATTTTCAAAATCAGCAAGGGTTTGATGCGGCAGGAAGTGCCGGTTGGGCTGAACAAGATGGTGCTGGATTACGATCAGTTGATTATCCTCGGACCGACATTCCCGCATGAGGTGGTGGGGTTCTCCGGCGGGCTCAAATATTTATTTCCTGGCATCGCCGACTGGCGGATCATTAATTTCTTTCACTGGCTCGGCGCTGTCATTACGACCATCAAGATCATTGGTACTCGCGACACACCTGTGCGTGCGGTACTCAACAAGGCTGCGGAATTTATTCCGGTTCCGATTTTGAACATTGACGTGGTTGTGAAAAGCGATCAACTTGCGGGGTGCTTTATCGGCAGTGCTCGCGAGGCGTTCGAGGCGGCGGCGGATTTATCGGATAAACTGCACATCATTTACAAGGATCGGCCTTACAAGCTGATTATCGGCATCGCGCCAGAGATGTACGACGACATCTGGACCGCCGGCAAATGCATGTACAAGCTCGAGCCGATTGTAGCCGACGGCGGCGAATTGATTATCTACGCTCCGCACGTGACGGAAATTTCCTATACACACGGGAAGATTCTCGACAAGGTGGGATATCACGTTCGGGATTATTTCGCCAAGCAGATGGACAAATTCACCGATGTTCCGGGGGGAATCATGGCCCATTCGACTCATGTGCGAGGTTTGGGCACCTTCGAGAATGGAATCGAAAAACCGCGAGTGACAGTAACACTGGCCACGGGCATCTCGAAAGAACGCACTGAACGAGTGAAACTCAATTATCGCGATCCGAAGTCGCTTGATATCGCGAGCTATCGAAATCGGGAAGACGAAGGAATCCTGGTGGTCGATCATGCGGGCGAGATTCTACATCGCCTGCGTGAGCCGAAGAAATGGATTACGATTCCGGATTAGATGAACCGAACGAAGGGGCGGCCTGTGAGCCGCCCTTTTCAATGGGGAGACTTTGTATGAAACCAGAAGAACTTTTCAGTCTGAAAAACAAAACCGCGTTGATCACGGGAGGCAGCAAGGGCCTGGGTTTGGCGATGGCGAGGGGTCTGTCGCGGTATGGTGCGGATGTGGTGATTGTCGCCCGGGATCAGGAAGCACTGGCCAAGGCCAAGGCACAGGTGGAAAGTGAAGGTCCGATTCGCTGCCGGACGTTCACCTGCGATCTGCACGAAACGTCGCATATCGATATTTTCTTCAGTGAGGTCGTTCGTCAGGCCGGACCCATCGATATTCTTGTAAATTGCGCCGGGATCAACAAGCGTGGCTATGCGGAAGACATCAGTGCTGCCGTCTGGCAGGAAGTTTTGCAGATCAATCTGACCGCGACGTTTGCAATGTCGCAGGCGTTCTGCAACCATCGTAAAGCCCTGGGCACGGGCGGCAAGATCGTCAATGTCGGTTCGCTGATGTGTCACGGCGCTAGGCCGGGAGTCGCTCCATATACCGCCAGCAAGGGCGGCGTGCTGCAATTGACCAAGGCGTTGGCGGTCGAGTGGGCCAAATATCACATAAACGTCAACGCGATCGGGCCTGGTTATTTCGACACGGAGATGACTCAGCCGCTGCAGAAGGACGAAACTTTCAACAAGTGGGTTTTATCGAACACGCCGCTGGCCCGCTGGGGCAAGCCGGAAGATCTCGTGGGCACATTGGTTTTTTTGGCATCGCCTGCCAGCGATTTTATCACGGGCCAGATTATTTATGTCGATGGTGGCTGGCTTGCGGGGTTATAAGATAAAGCCCGTGGATTATTTTGCCAGCATCGCCTTGAGCCAGCAATAAACCGAATCGCCCACCTGAATGTATCCGTCGTGGTCGGGGTGAACGTCATTATTCTGGCGGACGATTTTTTGAGTCGATCTGGCATTAGCGGAAACCTCAGCCCGCGGGTAGCCATATTGGCTGTCGATATTCACGTTGGTTGGAACGATCCAGATATTTTCTTTTTCGCGGCATTGGTATCGCTGTAAGATCTGTTCCACAGCGCGGTGAATATTTCGTTTGTATTGCCATCTGGTCTGCTGGCATCCACAATTGGCACCGAACGCATCCTGGGACGCGGCGGGTGGCAGAGGAAGCATCAGGCCGATGCGAGTCTGGGCGTTCAGGCCATGAATCATCCGGATCAGGATATCCAGATTTTCCAGCATTGTACCGACGTCTTTCTCGATCGTTTCATCCGTGGAGTAGAAAAGATCATTCGGGCCAAGAAAGATCGTGACAAAATCTGGGGCTTTTCCCTGGTTCGTTTCGCGGCAATAGCGGGCGAAATCTAGCTGAGGCTTGCCCTGTGCATCGGGATAGAGGAATGGACTTCCTCGTTTGGAATAGTCACCGGTTCGGGCGATGCCGGTGTAATGAGTGACGAACATTTTCGCCGTCCATCCGCCGTATCCTTCGTGGCGATTGCCCGGAGAGGAAGACGGCATGTGTGTGCCGATCAGCTGCAATTTTGGATTCCCGGGCAGGCTGCACAATTCAAGCAGATGTGCGGTATAGATTGAAGCATGTGTCAGGCTGTCGCCGATGCAGAGTTGGGTAATCGCCGCTGTCTCGCCCGCCTTGGGGGAAACGACGCGAATCACCGAGCCGGCCCG
>CAYMXC010000386.1:0-3113 GCA_964394135.1 uncultured Phycisphaerae bacterium | reverse complement strand
AAAAACATCCGCCTCGCGATGGAAAATCTGCCCGAAAATGGCTCCTACCAGCAGATGCTCATTCCAACCATCCAGGCCTTTTCGCCCGAATTCCTTGGCTTCTGCTGCGACATCGGTCATAACGCGATTACAAAGGATTCCGACGATCAGCAGGTCAAAAACGCCTGTCGCAATCAACTGGCCTACCGCCTCATAGCCGTCCATATCCACGACAACGATTCATCCGATGATAAACATTGGCTACCGTTCACAGGCGCCGTCGATTGGCAGGATGTGGCACGATTCCTGCGATTGGCCGACTATCGTAAACCGCTCAATCTCGAAGTCAGCTTCCCGGGCTCAGGCATCGCCAGCGAGGAACTTTTTGTCCAGCAGGCCCATGTCGCCGTCTCTCGCCTCCAACAATTGATCGCAGAACTAAAAGAGTAGGGTGCGTCGCGACGCACCGTCTTATCTAAAATTTTTGGCTGCGCCTTGTTCTCTGCCATCCCTGCCTCACCTCTTGTCATTCCCGCGGAGGCGGGAATCCATCTTCTTTATTTTTACAAAAGAAAGTACTTGAAATACCATAATATGATGTTATAATCTATCATTATATAGAAAATAACGTCATTTTCGTTTTATTTGGCTGTTTCATGTACTTTTAAAGGCGATTATGATGATTTCGCTTAAACAGCTCGCGAAATTGTGCGGCGTCTCGGAGGCGACCGTCTCCAAATCACTCCATAATCGCCCGGGCGTCAATGCCCAGACCCGCGAAAAAATCAAAACGATCGCAAAACGGTTCAACTATCAACCCAATGCCCTCGTCCGCAGTATCCAGTCCGGAAAAACATTGATGATCGGAATCGTCTGCGATCATTTTAAAAATATCTACGCCGGAATGATCATGGCCGGTGTGCAGAAAACGCTCTTCGCCCACGGCTACGACATGATCGTTATTCCCTGGGGGCTCAGCGACACCGAAGGCGCCGACATCTTTCGTACCTTCGCCGAACGCCGCGTGGATGGCCTTCTCGTTTTCCCGCCCGATGAACTCCCTACGCCCAGATACATCGCCGAACTCCGCCGCGTCTCGTGTCCGCTCGTCCTCATCGATCAAAGCTGGACAGGCTGCGAATTCGATTTCGTCGGCTCAGAAGACAAACCAGGCGCGTCAGCGATTACCGATCACCTCATCTCGCTGGGCCATAGGAAAATTGCCAATTTCTATTACGGCGCCGTCACGACAGGCCGAAGCCGTCTCGAAGGATTTCAATCCGCAATGGCCAAGGCAGGCCTCCCGGTTCATCAAAAATGGCTCGTGAATATCGCCGACCTCCAACACGACGCCTATGTCCAGGCGAAACAACTGCTCTCTCGCGAAGATCGTCCGACGGCGATATGTTGTTTCAACGACCATATCGCCATGCAGGTGCTTGCTGCAGCGTGGGATTTGAAAATCACGGTCCCTGCCGAGCTCTCCGTCGCCGGGTTCGCCGATCTCTGGATCACCGAAGACATTCGACCTCGACTTACGACCATTCGGCAGGACGGCGAAAAAATCGGCGTCGAAGCTGCGAAACTGCTCCTCGACCGTATCAAACAAACTAAAAAAAATCAATTGGACGAAATCGAACCACGATGCATCCTTCTGCCGACGAAACTGGTGATACGAGATTCAACAGCTCAGATTATAGAAAAGTAAATCGAAAAGTAATTTATTTGGAGAAAATGCTATGAGTAAAGCTATCCGTCTTGGAACCGAAAATCTTCCCAAAAATAAAGAACCGGTCATTGGCGTCTTTGCCCCTTGCGATTTCCGCATCGATGCCGATTCCCGCAAACGTACTCAGAATATCATTCAAATGACCGCCGACCTCATCGCCGGCAGCGTCAAACTCGTCAATGGCTCGCCCGTCAAAGTCGTCTACAGCGATGTCCTGATCGACGGCGAAAAACAGACAGATCTCGTCGCCCGCCAATTCGAAGCCGCCGGCGCCAACGTCCTGGTCTGCGTCCCCGACACCTGGTGCTTCCCCCAGCCAACGCTGATTTCCTTCCTCCAGCAATTTCCACGCGACGTGCCGATCAATCTCACCTGCGGCAACAGCGGACCCAAGCCAGGCGTCGTCTTCGCCCAGGCAGCCAATGGCGCAATCTCACAATACGGCCGGCTCGTACATCTCAACGTCGGATCCTGGCCCGATACCGGCTTGAATCCAAAAATGACCGAAAACACCGCCAAGGCCCTGATCGACTGGTGCTATGCAGCTATCACCTGCCAGGGCCTCAAAGGCCGACGAGTCGTCGTCTTCGGACACGATTCCATGGGCATGGAAACCGCCCTGGCGCATATCATTCCAACCCGGAACATCTTCGGCCTCGAAATCACACGTCTCGATATGAAGCTCCTGGCCGATATGCTCAATAAAAAATCCTATAACGAAAAAGAACTCAAGGAACTCCGCAGCTGGCTCGACGGCCTGGTCGGAAAACGTCTCGAAATCCGCGACAGCGCCGACAATGAAAGGTTCAACAAGTCCCTGGCTATGTATCTGATCACCCGCGACCTCCTGAGCGATCTCAACGCCGTTGGAGGCGGTTTCATGAGCCAGCTCGAATGGGGTTCCGATCCCCGAGGAATACCACTGCCCGTGGCCGACGTCATGGAATCGCTATTCAATTCCACCTTCGCCCATACCGGCAAAAAAACGCCCATCCCCTACGCCACCGAAGCCGACACCCAGGGCCTGCTTACCATGCTGTTCTTTACCCACCTCACAGGCGGAAATCCCCCCCTATTTATGGACTTCCGAAAAGTCTGGGAACCGTGGGAAATCACCGCACTGGCTAAAAAATTGAAAATCAAACTTACAGGCAAGACACTCTGGGAAAAAGTCGGCTTCGTCGATGGCGACAACTCCGGATCCGCTTCCTTCGACTGGGCCGCCAAACCCGGCTCTTCCGTCAAGGAAATCATGGCCAAAGTCGCCTTCCCACTGGCAGACCCAGGATACTTCCCAGGCCTGGGAAATTCCGTTACCTTCGTCTCACCAGGCGGAATCGAAGGCATCGCCGCAAGAATGGCCTACAACGCTTCAGGCAATATATTCTCCCTCCTCTGGGATCAG
>CAYMXC010000385.1:2419-3121 GCA_964394135.1 uncultured Phycisphaerae bacterium | reverse complement strand
AATGATAAAAAGTCTAATCCGGCTATTACTGGCGGTGGTATTGTTTATCGTAGGTTTCCAGACAGGCTTTGCGTCAGAAGAAGCGGCCCAGAAGCCTGCTGGGACGGCTTTGCAGGATATATCAGGCAAACGCGTAAACGAGCCGTTCAAATATTCGGGATACAGTGCGCCGGAATACAAGGGTGTCAGCAAAGAAACAACCTTTGTCGCCATGAGTGACGGGACAAAACTGGCTGTGGACATATTCCTGCCGAAGGACGGTCCTAAAACAGATAAGTTTCCCGCAATATTCATCTTCACACCCTATGGCAGGTCATATCTCTATCCGCAGATGACTTGGTATGAAAAAGTGATCGCCCGCATAACCAAAGGGACCTCAGGCCCGGTTTTCGACTATTCCCTTAAATATGATACGAAACTCTTTCTTTCGCATGGCTATGCAATCGTTGTGGCAGACATGAGGGGAACAGGCGCCTCCTACGGGTCGCAGATCCCCTTTACATCTGTTCTGGCTGAAGACGGAAAAGAGATGGTGGACTGGATCGGCTCACAGCCCTGGTCGAACGGAAAAGTCGGGATGACCGGGCAGTCGTATCTGGGCTGGATTCAACTCATGATAGCTGCGAAGCATCCCAAGGCTTTAACCTGCATCATGCCCGAGATGATACTGGCCGCCGGCGTTACCGAAGGCCTTCGACCCGG
>CAYMXC010000385.1:0-2409 GCA_964394135.1 uncultured Phycisphaerae bacterium | reverse complement strand
TGGATTGAACGTTACAGCGAATTTCTGCAGAACCTGAATCTCAACCGGTTTGATCCCGGGAAAATGAGTCTACCCACGACACCTGCAAAGGATGAGGATAGTGATGGGAGTTATGCAGATGAAATGCCGCTCATGAAGGACGGCTCATTACTCGATAATGGAGTGCCTGTATACAGCGACGGCAGGAAGCGGCAGGATATCTACTTCAATGCCACGAAAGAGCACACATCTGACATTCCATTCAATTTCTTCGCCCGAAAGAATACACCATATTTCGACAGCACCGCACCGGAGATTATCGGTAACGCACGCTTCGTCGACAGCAGCCCGGACTTCTATATAAACGAAATAATCGCATCCGGCATTCCGGTATATAACGTCGGCGGATGGTTCGACGGGTTTACCAAGGGCACGACAAAACTCTATGCAACGATGGAAGGCAAGACAACTGCCCGGATGAACATAGCGCCCAGATTCCACTATCATCCATTCATAACCAAACAGTATAAAAAATATTTCGGCTACGAAGGAGACTATACGAAACAGATAGCCGCCGAGCGGCTGAGATTTTTCGACTTCTATCTGAAGGGGATACAAAACGGCATAGCCTCCGAGCCGCCTGTGAACATATATGTCATGAATTCCGGCTGGCGCACAGAAAGAGAGTGGCCGCTCAAGCGTCAGAAAGTGACGCCTTTTTATTTCAATTCCCAGAACGGACTGTCACAAAAGCCTTCAAGTGAAGGTGCTGATACATATAGGGCGGACTTCACCCATAGTTCGAGCTATGGGAAAAACAATAAAAACCGCTGGCTGATGATGTATACACCCGACGGGCTGATGGACCGAACCGCTCCTGATAAAAAATGCCTTGTCTATGAGACGGAGATTCTGGTCGGCGACATAGAGGTCACTGGACATCCGGTTGTGGATATATGGGTTTCGTCCAGCAGGGATGACGGCGATTTCTATGTGTATCTTACCGATGTGGACGAATCCGGGAGATCTCTTTACGTGACCGAAGGTGAACTTCGCGCCGGATGGAAGAACGAATACAATGATGACGACCAGGTGCTCGGAAAAACGGATATTAAGCCTGATCTTCCATGGCACGGATACAGGAAAGACCAGTACACTGAAAAACCGTTTGCGGACGGCAAAACAGTGGAACTCAGGTTTGATCTGATGCCGACATCATGGGTATTCAAAAAAGGCCACAGGATAAGGATAGCCATAGCATGCGCTGACTATAGGAATTTCGAAATGAATCCGTACCTATGCTCGGGCAATGAGCCGGGAGACTGTCCCGAAACTCTTGTCTCGATAAAGCACACCAAAGAATACCCGTCGAAAATTGAACTGCCGGTGATACCGTCTGCGCAATAATGGTGGATGCAAACGGGTAAAATTTCATACTGACGATAATCGGGCAGGTCTTAATTCTTGAAAATAAAATTATTTTGACAAACCTGAAAGGATGACTCACTAATATTAAATCAAATATATTGATCAGGAGGCTGAAATGAAAATTCAAAAAATAATGGCGCTGATTTTCATTGTCTGCCTCTTTGTACCTCTCAATCAGGTTATGGCCGGGCAGTGTGATGATCTATACAAGATTGCAAAAGGAAACGTTGATACCGCTAAAACATTTGCCAGCCAGAAAAATTACCAGAAGGCTCAGGAACTCTATCTGAATGCGGCCAGTCAGTTCGAACGTGCGGCTGCGATGAATGACTGCAGCACCAGGGAAATGATGGAAAATTCCAGGGAAAACGCGGAATACTGCAGAAATGAGGCGGCAGCGATAAAGGAAAATGTAAATAGAAGTGAAGCCAATGAAAAGCTCCTGAATGACTTCAACCAGGCGAAAGACATATATAATCAGGGAGTTGATCAGATGAACAATCACCAGTGGCTGAGTGCCATAAGCTCTTTCGATCAGGCTGCCGCCTTATGGAATCAGGTGGCGGCGGAGGCTCCTCCGAGCGACTTGAAGAATAAGGCCCTTTTTTATGCAAAAGATGCCAATGATACTGCAAACCATATCAGGGAATATAAAAAAAAGAATCTGTACCGCTGATAAACTCGAAAAAAATATTAAGGCCAGGGGGGGGTCAAGGTATGAAACGATCAGGGTTAATTATAGTTCTGGTTATTGCGGCGGTGTTGATTGCTCTGCCTGCATCTGCCAAAGAGGAGGGTAAAACAGTGACAACAGCATCAGGCCTTAAATATATAGATGTTGTTGCAGGCAACGGCGCCTCGCCATCTGTCGGTAAACGTGTAAAGGTGCATTATACCGGGACACTTGAAAACGGCAAAAAATTCGACAGTTCGGTTGACCGGAATCAGCCTTTTTCGTTTATTATAGGGGTGGGTCAGGTCATCCCGGGGTGGGATGAAGGT
>CAYMXC010000384.1:0-3127 GCA_964394135.1 uncultured Phycisphaerae bacterium | reverse complement strand
CGGTAATGAAGCGGATCACGTCGAAAAAGTGAACCCCCAGGAACCACACCGGCGAGCTCTTCTCCGCAAAATTCGACTTGAAGAATCCCGGTGCGGGAATATTGATCGTATCCTGCATCCAGCAGTATCCGAATTGAACCTGCCCGTAACGTTTTTCCTCGATCACGCGATACCGGGCCTCCTGATGAGCGGGGTCTTCCCGTTTATGGAAGTCTGTAATGACCCGCCGCTGGGTCTTCCTGGCCGTCCGGATGATCTGATCGCACTCGACGATATCCGTCGCCAGTGGCTTTTCAACCAGAACGTCGCACCCCTTTTCCAGAGCCTTGCAGACCACCTGAGTATGCAGATGGTCCGGCGTAACCACGACAACGGCGTCCAGTTTCTCGCCGGCCAGCATCGAATCGATGTCCTTGTATCCCGCCGCAATATTATATTTCTTCTGCCATTCTTTCACTCGTTCTTCATTCACATCGCACAACGCCGCCACGTCAAGCCGCGACGCGTACCGACTATCGAAATATGTCGGCATATGCGCGATTTCCACAAAACGACCAAGACCAACCACACCAATCCGTAACTTTTCTTCCATACACATTGCTAAAATTCCTCGCTCTATATAATGTTTTTTTATTTCTTCCTGTCCAGCGGCTCATCGCCCGCTTAGTTTCAGATTTCTTCACCGCTCGTCAGCGCCAGCGTCGTCAGGGTCACAAGTTCCAATCCCTTCTGCATCTGGTCGATGGCTATCTTCTCCTGGTCTGAGTGCGCATCCGCCAGCATTCCAGGTCCAAACGTGATGGTATTGTGCCCGTTGTTTCCGTAAATTCTCGCATCGCAACTGGCCCGGAACGCCACAGGTTTCGGCCATGCCAAACCCATCCGACGATAAGCCTTCTGAAACGCTTGCATCGCCGGGCAATCCACGGGCGATGCGTACGCCTCATTGTGCAGCATATCGAAAGTCATCGTAATAATGTTTTCATTCACCGACTTCTTCGCCGCCTGATTATATCGGCGAATGCCCCGGCGAGCTGCCTCACGCATCCGACGCTGCAACTGCTCCATCGGGTGCGCAGGCGTAAATCCCACGCCGCCCAGCAGCAACAGTTTATTTGCATCGAACTTATCGTAGGCCAATCGGTATTCCACCTCTTCGCCCATCCGATACAGCGTACTGATTAGCGCCTGCATAATATAGCCGCCCTTGATCAGTGCATTATCGCACAGTAGCAACGCGCTCATATGGCCCGCGATTCCGAATACTTCCAGCTTATATCTCCGGCCCTTTCCGTCTTTCCCAATTTCCGTCAACTGATAATGCTTTTCCAGTTTCGCCTTGCCTGTATCAGGGTTTGCCTCTTTCGTCCGATCGGCGTATATCCGGCAATATTCCAGAATCGCCTGATCGATCGTCGATTTCAGCAGCGACAGCGGATCTTTCCCCTCCCCTCGAATAGTAAATTCATAAGCCAGATAATTCTGTACCGACGACGGATGTTCGCCGAACACATTATCCAAGCCACCAAGATTCACCTGTACGTATTCCTTCGGAAACAGCGGCAGATTAGTCTCTGATCTCAGTTGCTGACCTTCCTTCGCCAGCTCCGCCAGGATAAAGGGAATGATCTCCGCCACATTGTTTCCAGCCGAAGTCGCCATGTCCATCCGGAACCACATTGCGCCCCGATTCGCAGGATATGGAATTCCCTCCGTCGCTTCGCATATGATCGCCTCATAGCCCACAAACCGCTTGTCCATCGCTGCCGACAAGCTTCCGTTGCCTCCGGTCTCCTCCTCGATCACAAACTGATACACCTGCGGCTGGGCCGGTATCTTGCCGAATTTCGCCTCAACCTCTGCCAGTAGTTTCAGACTCGCCACCAGCGTCACTACCGATCCCTTGTCGTCCACCGCGCCCCGGCCGTAAAGATACTTGTCATCCTTCTTAAGCGGATAGTACGGTGCAACCGTATCAACGTGTGCGTTCAGGATCACTGCCCGGCCCCGGTCACTGCTTTGCTCCGGCTTCACGATCGCAAACAGGTTATATCGATCTTTATAAACCGTTTCCACAGGCAATCCCTTTGGATTGTCCCCATCGGCGGTGTAATACGGATGCGTGTAATAAGGATGTTCCGAAATGTCCGGATCGATCGGAGCATGTTCCACTGTGACATCGCTTTTACCGATCTCTCGTACCGCCTTCTCCACGATATCCAGAACTTTCTTCTCATTGGCTGCGATCGTCGCCAGCGGCTGGGTCGGAGTGTTGTTTACCCCCACCATCTCGCTCAGCATTTTCACCATGTAATCGCGAAACTCCGCGCTCTGGGCACGGCTTTTGATATAATTGGAAATTTCTTTGAAATCAAAGGCAGCTTTCATTTTTCACTCTCCAGAAGAAATATCTATTGGCTACGCAGGGAGCTTGGCATCTCACCCCACGCGTTGATCGACCAGTCAAAAACCAGCTCTTTTACCTTATATCCGAGCGCAAAATTCAATTGCCGCTGCTGCTTGACGTCTCCATACATCGACAGAGCATTTGCGACAAATGTGGAATCCGTATTGAAACGCCGGTTGTAAACCTCTATATATTGATCTCGCATACGATACAAAGGCCGGCCAAGCCACAGCGTCCGATGGTCGTGATCGATCCTGACCAGCCGTGGATTATTGATCGCATTGTGAACCGCGTCGGTTAGTTGTGCATCGATTTTTTCCCCCTCATAAATTTTCGATCCCAGCGGCCCGCTTCCCCTGGCTGGTAGTGATAGAACAAGATCAACCCGCGGATCGCCCTCACCCGCCTCGCGCGCCTTCGCCGCTATCTGAGCCAGAGTCATACTTTGCCCGTCCACTGTAACCCTGACACTCCGCTCGAAATCCCGACCCAAACGCTTCACGCTCTTTGTCGGATATTGATTCACTGCCGCCTGCATCGCAACTGCATTATAAGCGTTGATCCAGTATGCCAATTCCGACCACCGACCCTTAAATAATCCCGGCGACGTCCGGGGTCCGGCTTCTGCCAACGACGAAACAAAAGCATCGAGGCCACACCTGTTTTCTGCCAGCTTTCCGTAACGACCCCCACCGTCTCTGACAAAATCATCCAGAACCT
>CAYMXC010000383.1:0-3134 GCA_964394135.1 uncultured Phycisphaerae bacterium | reverse complement strand
TGAGATCCTTGCTGCCAAGGTTGGCCGCCACAAGCATCGCTTTGGACCGATCATTTTTCATATACATCGATACTTTCAGATCGGTGGAAGGATTTTCGACAATTTCCCGATTCTCCCAATACCCCACAAACGT
Organism: uncultured Phycisphaerae bacterium; assembly: GCA_964394135.1. Classification (GTDB taxonomy): domain Bacteria; phylum Planctomycetota; class Phycisphaerae; order JAAYCJ01; family JAAYCJ01; genus CAYMXC01. The sequence continues at coordinate 3,001 of CAYMXC010000383.1, read as the reverse complement.
AACATCATCCATCCCGAATCGATCCTGAATTTTCCACCAGGACATCAGGATCTGCGGATCGTGAGTGCTGGTATAATTCATCACCATTACATCATGAACTGCTGCCATCGCAAGAAGGGCCTCGGTTAAAACCGCCCCCTGCTTTTTGCCTTCCGGCTCGAGAATATTTGGGCCGGCAAAAGCAAAAATCATAGAAGGAAGCCCCAGCTTCTCTGAGCAGAATTCCGCCATAAACTTATCTATGGAATAGCGATCGATAGTATCACCCTGATCCTTGCCGCCTTTAAATTGCTGCAATTCCTCCCCGGACACAATGGCATCATAAAATGACATCGTCCACGGACCCGCACCAGACGAAACGTGCCCGACAAGGCGATTGGCCGGATTCAAAGACTTCAACGAAATATACATTCGCTTGCGAAGTTCCCGATCGGCAAAAAGCGGCCATACGATTTTCCCATCAGCAGTCCGATAGGCAACGCACACCTCCGCCCAATCCACATAAATCCCATCAAATCCATATTCCTTAATAAACTGATATGTCTTGTACGTAAAGAAATCAGGCCAGCCTGTGCTCAGCGGCGAAATAAGTGATAGAGGAGTCTTGAATTGATCCACATCGTCACTCCCCGTCAAATTTCCACTGGTAATCCAATCGTTACCATAATAGGAATACTCGGGTATTCCCGCACTGAGTTCGTTCGCCGCCACGTAGGGTAAAAGTTTGATACCCTTTTTGTGATAAAAGTTCACCAGGCGTTTCGTTATGTCCGGGTGATTGGCTTCAGGAAAACCAAAATATTTATAGCCGACAGGATGAGGCCAGTATGGAATCACATTGGCCTGGTCTTCATGCTGTTGAGTCGGATTTTTGCCATTTTCTTGCCAAAGCTTTTCCCTTTCATAAAAAATACCTCTTCCAAATCACTTTTTAAGCACACTGCAAGTCATCCCCGGATTGAATTCCGGTGTAAGAACAATATCGTCTGCTGGCAATTGCCCATCTCTCAAATAGGGAACAAGAACTCGATCAACACCGTTTAAAAGTGGACTCTTCATGCCAGTAACATTGGAATAAAACCCCATACAGCCGAAAAGAGAGATATCCTGAGGACCTCGGCGCCCTGCCTGGTTTAGTGCCGCCAGAACCCCGGGATAGAAAAGATCATTTCTCATAAATATTGCAGTAACGTCAGGGAATTTCTCCAGCAGCTGTTCCGTCATGATCTGACCGGCAACGTTCATGTCGAGCTCGTCCTTACAGTTAATGATTTCTACCTTTCCTCCGGCAGCCTCAATGGTGTTTTTTACCTGAAGAACACGCGCATGAAGAATGCGGTTGTGAGTATCGCTGCTGTAATTTTCCCGGCCCTCCAATATCCCCACTCGACGATGACCGAGCTGAATAAGATGCTCTCCGCCACGCTTTCCCATTTCACTATCATCCCAACACACCTGCAGTTTCCATTGCCGCGGATGATCTTGAAGTTCATGTGGCAAAGGGCTCGGGCCAATCACAACAATGCGAGGAAATAATTCTGCCGGAACCTCCAAATGGGATTCCCGCAGCATCTGAATTCCAAGTGAAATCAATATGTCTACCTGGCCACGACGCAGCAAAGACAACCAATCCGGTGAATTCTGAACAGTCGATATCTGAATATTGCAATCATAGGATCGGCAAAGTTCTTCCGCCCGGGCAATCGCCTTCAAAAGATTCGGGTCCGTTAAATGATGACATAAAATACCTATGGTATGTGTCTGTCCCTTGGCAAGCGCTGAGGCGGCCGCATGTGGAACGTAACCCATCTCTTTCGCTATTTTCAAGATACGTTTGCGAGTATCGCCGCTAACGATGATCGTACTTTTGCTGCGATTAACCACAGCTGAAACCGTTGGAAAGCTCACACCCGCTCGTTTGGCTATATCAGATAATCTTACCGCCATGGAAAAGCACCTCTTGATAATTAATCGTTTAATTAGATTATAATCAAACGCTTAATTTATTGCAAGCAAAAACCGATCTCTTTCAAATCTTTCCTCTTCTGGAAAACCACCCGTCCGCAATACGATGCCGACCGGTCCGTTTCGCGACATGCTTCTGTTTCTTCACTCAAAATCATTGAACCGATCCATACCTCTTATGACTGCCATCAAATATGATTCGCTTTTATCGATGCTCGTCATAAAAGCCGGATAAAAAACAAAATGCCTGAGCAATAATGCTGAACAGTATGGTCACAGCACCCGCACAGGGCAACCCAATCACTGATCCACTATTACTGGTCGAATTTGTATCTTTCAACCCGATGGATTTCTTCGTCAGATTGCCTCCCTGTGCGGCGATATCTTTCGAACTGCCGGATCCTGCTCCGTAATTGGTGGCCAGTATACCCAAATCAACGATATTGACCTTTCCATCCCCGTTGAAATCTCCCTGGCTCCAGGTCGCTCCGCTGCCAAGACCATAATTCGTAGCAAGGATACCCAGATCCACTACATTAACCCGATGGTCGTAATTGGCATCACCGCGCGGAACAAAAGTCAGAAAAACTACACGAAAATTATGCTGCGGAACGGTCAGGCCTATATGATTATCGCCACTCCATGTAACCACATCATGAACGTAAGCCTCCTTGGCCTCTGTAACTTGGGTCACTCCCAGCGAATTTAGATTCATCGTTATCGTATCCGTAACGGCTGTCGAACCCAGGTTGGCGACAATGAGCATGGCTCTGGACAAGTCATTCTTAACATACATGGAAACTTTTAAGTTGGTATTGGTGACGCTTACCATATTGCTGTCAGCCCAGTAACCGTAAAAGGCCACATCGTCCATCCCGAAGGCATCCTGCACATCCCACCACCGCATCATCGTTCCTTGATCAACTTCTGCCGTGTAGTTCAATGCACCTGCATCATGGATCAAAGTAAGGGCAAGAAACGCCTCGGTCAAAGGCCTGGCCACAGCATCCCCCGGATACCCCGAGCTTCCGGAATA
>CAYMXC010000382.1:0-3138 GCA_964394135.1 uncultured Phycisphaerae bacterium | reverse complement strand
ATATTATATTGTTTCCGATAAGTGAAGGAACAACTACATGGTTAAGTGGCATTTGAGATTTGTTGGGGCATTAGTATTTTCATTGTTAGTGACATATTCGGTTCATGGAAAAAAAATCGTGAATGCAGATATCCTGATTGTCAAACATCTGGACTCAAAGCCTGTCTTTGATGGAAAGGTGGATCCGTCGATACGGGATGCTGCAGTTGGTGGTATGATCCAACATTTGCTGGGAGAGCAGAAAACCGCCCAGGTACAAACCAATTTCTGGTGCGGGTACACCGAAGAGGGCTTATATGTCGCCTTTGAATGCCAAGAGCCTCGTATGGATACGCTTGTGAAAAACAGTCCTGGGACGCCGGAACTAAAGCTGAGCCATGGCGATTCCGTGGAAGTGTTTCTGGTACCGCCCGGAGAGCGTGTGACTCGCCATTTTCTTCTAACGACAGAAAATTTGCAGGGTGATTACTGGGATGATGGCGGATCCGATACCGATGTGCTGTGGGACCCTCTCTGGGAAAGTGCAGTCTGGCTAGGAAAAGACAGATGGTCGGCCGAGATATTTATTCCTTGGCATAGTCTGTCTTTGACCGGTCGGGTAAGGGGGGACTGGAAGGTGAACTTTACTCGATCCCGTTTGGCCTCTAATGAATTTATTTCCTGGCGACCTGTAAAGAGACAATATTGCGAACCTCGAAATTTTGGTGTGCTTCGTGGCTTGGACCTTGAATTCCCAGTTCCGGTTGCGTCCCCACCGGTTTTACCGGGAGCGTTGTCGCTTAAGGCCACAAAACTTTTGAATACCGCTTGTGATAAATTTAGAGGTGCTGATTTGCCCAAGCTCACAGAACGTGAACCATTCAAAGCTGCAGCTTGGATGAGTATCCTTTCTAGTATGGAATGGGTTAAGCGAAGCCTTGAAATATATCAGCGGCTGTTCGAGAAGTCGGCCCTGCTGGATCACTCGATTTCAAAACTACAAGATCATGAAAACAGGTTAGATATTGGCGATGCCGAGATACGACAGCTCCGCCGGAACGCAGAGCAGCGTCTTCGGCTGCAGGGACGATTATGTGATAGGGCGACTCAGCTGGAACACGCGATTTTAGAACTCAACGCCAGACTGGCAGTCATTGAAGGCCGCAAACCAGATGCCGGATATCCTATAATGGAATTGTTAAGACTCACAACCGATTCAGACGCCCAGGTGATTGTCGAATTTGAGCGTTCACGTCTTCAAAGTGTCGTAGAACGGAAGAGAGCTTCGGTATCCATTAACTGGGGTAGCTTGCCTTTAATGATCACTCAAGTTGAAGAATTTCCTACCGCAGAAAAAGCTTTAAAATCCATCGAAAAATTTAAAACTCTGCGGACGCAGAAGATCATTATTGGTGGTTACGACTGCTATTTTACAACCCTACCGTATTGGCAACCATCTGAACTCAAAAGCTACAATCCATCGGAAGACTTCATTCTGATGCTTTCACCGAGGAAAATCGGGATCACACCGATTTCAGCTTTGGAAGAAAACGACGTGGACGCCCTTGTCTTTTTCCCAACATGTCCGGAAAAAATACAAAAAGATTTGACCATTTGGGCGGCAAAGGCTGGTAAAAAAGTGTTTTCTCTTTCGCAGGCCAATTCCACTAAACGTGTTGCCTTTTTCGGAGCTCTCGATAATGGCAAGATGGGAAAGATGCTAAAGCAGCTTGCAGTTTATCGCTTTGCTGTTTCCTCTCAAACAGGTGTTCTTCGTTTTGTGAAAAGGACGCTCGCCTTTTCGCTGCCGTGTCTATCTATGGATTCAGGCAAGCTCTTTGCCCAACTGATCCTGAAAGGCGACGCGATTTCTCTGGAGCAGGCGGATCAGATTCGGCAAGCGGTGGTGCGGGCGATTTCTCGAGAGCCCAAGACATTGAAACTTCCTGAAGGCATGAATCTTTACGTAGGTGACGTTCACGGTCATACTTATTGTTCCGACGGTAGCTCTTCTCCGCTGGGGCTGATCGCAGAAGCCTTTTATGCAGATTTGGATTTCTGTACCATTTCTGATCATCATTGGGGCATCAATGGGGCCGCTAGGCTTAGGTCTTTTATGGACAGAATACATTTTGATTATCCCATGATCCCTGCGGTGGAAATTACTGAGAAATGGGCACATTTTAATGTCTATCCAATAAAGGAAAATTCCGAGAATTTCTCGGTTTCTTCTTGTGATACACTGGAAAAAGTTCTTCAGTATGCTAAGATGCAGGGCAATGCCATTGTTCAGTGGAATCATCCGGACGACTGGCTCTATACCACGCAAGACGATTTATCGTTTGATGCCAAAAGCGGCATCGATGCATGGGAAACATATCCCCCGTGTTATGATGCATGGAAAAAAGCTGGGACGCTCCCTGCTATTACCGGCGGCACCGATACGCATACCGGGGTCTTTTCAAGCTCGTTTCGAACGATAATCTTGGCGGAAAGTCCTTCGGACGAATCGTTGGCCAAGGCCATTCGCCGGCGAAACGTCGCCCTGATTGACCCTTACGATGGAGCTTGCTATCAGGCTTTTTGGGAAATTCGCCGCATCCCCCGGATGAACACGGGTTCAGATCGTTACGTCTATGGGGACGATCGAATGATTCAGGTGACAGTTGATGCCTTGGCTGATGGAAAGTATCTCAAGGAACAAAAGAAACAACTTATTCGAGAATCTTTGGCAGATATAAACCTTGGAGAGTTACTATCTTCAAACGATACACTCTGTTCCGGTCCCGAAAAAACAAATCGCTTTATTAAGGATAAAGCATATTAATACTATTATAGGTATATTTAATGTGAATGGATAGATGTATATATTTTTAATAATATAAGTAAATATATTTCAATCTTAATAAATATTGGAAGACAATGTAAATGTCGTGTAAATTTAATCGTCTATGATGCGAATATACTTGACATGTTCTGTTGATTATGTAAAATGAAATAAAATATTTACAACTATATAAAAGGCGACTAATAAATGTTGAAAGCTTGTGTTGCCGTTTACATACAAAGCAAGTTAAAAGTCGGTTTTATTAATCGTGATATATTAATCTATAAGGTAAAATAACATATAAACATTTTACAGGTATCATAAATTATGCC
>CAYMXC010000381.1:547-3139 GCA_964394135.1 uncultured Phycisphaerae bacterium | reverse complement strand
ATCCACACAGGTCAGCCGTTCGGCGCTCCGGCCGCTGAATTTTCCAATCCAGTGCTATGGTCGCCGGTATTTCGAGAATACGGCGATGTGAAATTTATTCTGACCGATATGGGTTGGCCATGGACGGATCAGACGCTGCTTTTGCTGGCGGAATTTCCGAACGTTTTTACTGATACTGCAGGATTGACGGCTCGATCGTGGTTAGGATATCAGACGCTGATCAAGAGTTATCAGAACGGTGTGCTTGATAAATTTCTGCTGGGCAGCGATTTTCCATCCGCCGGAGCGGCTACGACGATCGAAGGAATCTACAGCATCAATCAGATGGTCAGTAACACGAACTTGCCGACGATACCACGGCAGCGGCTCCGGGAAATTGTCGAACGCAATACATTGGACTTGCTTGGCTTGAGCCATCCTGCCGAGGCTACGGCATGAGAAAGAGGAGAAGAATTCTGATACTCGCAGCCGGACTGATCGCAGCGGCTGGAATGGGCTGTACCATGACGAGCAATCGGATGCGGCTGGTAAATTACGTCCAGCCGAACCAGCCGGAGGAACTGTATCAGAACTTCTCGCAAGGGACATTTACTAAAAACTCCTTCGGGGAATATGAACTTCTCCTGGAAAATACCGAACCCATTGCGCAAGGCGAAAGCCGTATTCTTCGGCAGGCAATCTATGCGACAACGATATGGGACCCGATCCCCGGCCGAACATACGCGGAATCTTCTCAGATCAACGCTAAAATTATGTATATAGTGGATGTGGACGAATGCGAGGACTCAACCGTCATCAGCCAGAAATCCGGTAAGGTTCTCTGTTATCGTGGTTCGGGTTTCATCAGCTATCAGATAGATCGAACGGGCAACGTATTAACGGGAACCATTGAAAATGCGATGCTTCAACCGACGCACAAATATTCACACCCGCGGTTGGGAACGTTTGAACTGTCGGGAAATTTTCGGCTTGTTCGAGATGATGCGGCAATTTCCGAATTTAAAATTTCGATGAAACGCGAAAAATAAGGCATCATGACAAATAAATAAAAATGAGAAGGCGGAAAGTTGCTTTCACACATGAATATGTCAAAGCGGAGTTAGTTTGTTTTTTTCTTTAAGTGATGGCATGTTTGGGCGGATAACGACAATACTGGAAATGATCAAATTTGTGCATTCGATATTTGCCTTGCCCTTTGCCGTGTTGGCCGCCTTTATCGCAGCAGGGGGATTTCCAGGCTTTGGTAAGATCGGCCTGGTGGTGGGATGCATGGTGCTGGCGCGGAATGTGGCGATGACTTATAATCGCTTGGTAGACGCGGACCTGGATGCGATTAATCCGCGCACTGCCAATCGGGCAATTCCGGCCGGTGCGATCAGCCGGCGATGGGCAGCTGGATTTATCGGAATCAACGCAATTTGTTTCGTGTTAATTACGAGTTTGTTCTTCTGGAGGTATGGAAATTACTGGCCGGCGTTATTTTCTATACCTGTTCTAGCTTATCTGTGCATCTATTCGCATTTGAAGCGATATACATGGCTTTGCCATTTTTGGCTGGGCGGGGCTCACTGGATAGCTGTTCTGGGCGGCTTTATCGCGATTGCTCCGGAAAGGGTGACACTGGGAAGTTTGCTGCTCGCCCTGGCGGTGGGTTGCTGGACGGCAGGTTTTGATATTATTTATGCGACGTTGGATTTTGATTTCGATCGGCAATACGCAGTTCACAGTCTTCCTGCGAAGGTCGGGCTCCATGGTGCTTTAATGATATCGCGATGTCTGCATGTCCTGAGCATCTTGGGGCTTGCGATTGCAGGATATCTGCTGGGTTTGGGAATGATTTTCGTTGCAGGCGTTTTCCTTGCGGGGATAATACTGTTTTATGAACATCGGCTGGTTACGCAGGATGATCTTTCTAGAGTGAATACCGCTTTTTTCACTCTGAACGGAATCGTAAGCATGGTTTTGTCGTTGATGGGTCTGTTGGATGTTTTGATATTTTAAATTTGCAATTTTTCAATATGAGGAAAAGTACCCCATGGACATAGCATGTTCATTGAAGATGTTTACTCACGTTCAACTTCCCGAAGCATGCCGGATTGTTCAAGAAATCGGCTTCAAGGGAGTCGAACTGGACTGGGAACAGATTTTACGTCAGGGCACTGCGGTTAGCCTTCGATTGGCGAAGGAAAAGCTGTTCTTCAGTGGCCAACTTTCGCTGGATGGGATATTTGTGGGTAGTCTGACTGCGGAGCGTGTGGATCAAATCCGATTGCAGACTCGCCAAATTATCGAGACGTTCGACACGGTGCGAAATCTGGGCGGCAAACTGGTGATCATTACAGGTGGTGCGAGGACGTTGGAGAATTTCAATTATCTTCAGGAGGGCCTGATGGTTCTGGCAGAGGCGGCTGCGAAACATGAGCTGGATCTGGCAGTGGCCAATGCACATAACACGCGCATGGAAACTTCGAATGATTTTCAAGCACTCTTTACAACCAAATGGCCAGGGAATGTGGGAATCTGTCTGGACATTTATCAATGTCACATGGCCGTCGTGAATCCGGCCGACATGATCATCGAGCATGGCAACCG
>CAYMXC010000381.1:0-537 GCA_964394135.1 uncultured Phycisphaerae bacterium | reverse complement strand
GGATGTGCGCTATGATGGGGCGCCTCCCTGTAATGCCCGGACAGGGCGAAATCGAAATTAAGGCGCTGGTGCGAAGCCTGCGAGTCGCGAAATACGATGGTGCAATCGTGGTCGACCATCTGCCGATGCATGATACGAAAATCGAGCGGGAATTGAATCTTGCATATGTGTATCTCCAGGGGATCATCAGTTAAGAAATGCAATTTATGGAAAACGGATATTGTGGGAGTGAAAGAATTGGGGCGGACGATGCGTTGCGAATATTCGAGTCGGCAAGTCTGGCGAAGTTGGGCAGTCGGGCAATAGCGGCCAAACGTCGTCGGTTCGGTGATCGCATATTCTGGGTCCGCAATATTCATCTGAATTACACCAATGTCTGTGATGGAGGATGCAAAGTCTGTAAATTTTCACGGCGTGCGGACGAGAGCGGAGCGTATACGCTCACGGTCGAAGATATCCTGTCGAAGGTGAGCCGGGCGGCAGCAGACGGAGCAGAAGAAGTGCATATCGTAGGCGGCATTAATCCAAAGTTGCCTT
>CAYMXC010000380.1:0-3145 GCA_964394135.1 uncultured Phycisphaerae bacterium | reverse complement strand
CCGGGTTCACCTGCCTCTTTGATTTTCGGAATGGCGGGTTAAGGGAGCAAAATATGTTACATAGGAGAAAAGAGCGTTTGACAAGGATCATACATATTGGTATAAGTAGGCGATAGGATGGTATGAGTCTTGTGATGAAATGAGGTTGTCAATGCCTGGACCTGTTCGGATGAAAAATAGCACAACTCGATTGCTTCATCGAAAATTGACGGAGCAGATTTTAAAGGATATTCGGGTGGGGCGGTTTCCTTTGGGGACAAAACTCCCAAGTCAGTCGGAACTGGTGGCCAAGTATCAGGTCAGCGTCAATACCGTTCGACAGTCGCTGCTGAGCCTCGAAAAACGCGGAATTATTCGGACGGAGCAGGGGCGTGGCAGTTTCGTGAGTCTTCAATCGAAGCGGCGGGAGGCGACGACCGAGTTAAGGCACCTGGGATTGATTTTCGAGCGGGCCGACCGTCCTGAGGACCGGGCTGCGGAGTCGGAGATTTTATTAGCGTTTGCCAATACCTGCCGGGAACGGCAGATTACGTTTACGTGCGTGGAGACCGAGTGCGACGCCCATGCCGGCGGATCGGAACTGATCAGGACATTCGACGGGGTGCGGGTGGACGGGCTGTGCATTTTTCTTCATGCGGGCACCGACGCCCAGGAGCGGCTGGCTCCGCTGACGCGGGAATTCACGGCTCCGGTGGTCTTTTTTCCCTCTTTTAACGATCAATCGGTTCCGATGGACTGCGTGGATATCGAGCTTCGGGCAGGCCATCGACAGTTGATGCCTTATCTGCTGAATCTTGGTCACCGTCGGATCGGTTTTGTCTCATCCCATATCGATCAATGTCTGGCCGGCGACCCCAAACGAATTACCGGCGGACGATGGGAGGTTTATTCGCAGGCACTGCAAAACGCGGGAGTTCCCATCGATCCTTCGCTGCAGGTGGAGATTCCCTACGGAAAAGAGCCGGACGAATCGGTTCGGCAGAAGATTCTCGGATTGGTTCGACGGGAGAACCCCGTGACGGCCGTGACGGCGGGCAACGATTGGATGGCCCGATATGTCATGGAATGTTTCTGGCGGGCGGGAATCAGCGTCCCCGGGGATGTCTCGGTGATCGGGCAGGACGATGTTTCGTTCGCCCGGCAGATGGTTCCGTCGCTGACGACGGTGGCGTGTCCATATATTCGTGCGGTGGAGTCGGTGATTGATCTGATGAAGCGACGGTTGGCGAATCCCGATCAGCCGCTGCAAAAGGTGACGATTCCTTCGGAACTTATTTTCCGTCAGAGCGTCGGGCCGGCGAAAAAATAATAAATGAACGACCTATTGATGAGGTACATCTAAATGCTCGGTATGAAACGAAAAAACGGATTTACGTTGATTGAGCTGCTGGTGGTCGTGGCGATTATCGCCGTCTTGGTCGCTTTACTGCTACCGGCGCTGGCGAACGCCCGCCGAACGGCGAAGCTTGTGTTGTGCCAGAACAATCTCAAGCAGTGGGGCATTATGCATACGATGGTCGCCGAGGGAAATAATGGAAAGTTTCATTATTTCGAACGCGAAGGCGGCGATTGGAAAAGTCCGGAGGTCGTGCGGTACTCTGGCTTTTGTCAAGTTTTCATGGACAGTTTCAAAGTCACCAAAGATATGTTTTATTGCCCGCTGAAGCCCGATGTTTACAACTATGGGTGGCTGTTCATGCCTGATTTTTGCTATATCGGATATACCTACTTCGGACAATATCCGGAATGGACGGATGGGGAGCCGTATCAGTGGTTTCGGAATAGCTATCACGTTCCCCGACGGTTGAGCGATGAGGGGTGGTGGGTACTGATGACCGATCAATGCCGGAAATATCCAACCGTGACAAACCATCTTTTCGGGAGCGGGGAATCTGATTTCGGTACTAATGTACTTTGCGTGGACGGCCACGTCGAAAGTCAAGCAACAACTTAACGTATAATTTCTTGCCGGGTGATCCTGGCTATTGGGTCTGGTGGGCGCCCACACTTCGATAAATTCAAAGAAGGAAAATAAAAATGCACTTTAAACTAATTACGAGTTGGATTCTCTGCGCATCGGTTTGCTTTGGCGGGGCGAGTCCGCGTCAGCAGCAGTGTTTGAATGGTACGTGGCAATTCACGCCGGGCGAAATTCGTCAAACCGATCCCGACGTCAAAGCCGTCTGGAAGGATTTTCCCGTTCCCTCGTTCTGGGATCGGGCTGAGCAATTCGGCGTGAAACCCGATTGGCCTGCGGATTTGGCGTGCGGGTGGTATCGACGCGATTTTTCCGTCAAGCCGGAATGGAAAGGCAAGCGAATCGTCATCCGTTTCGACGCAGTACGCTATACAGCCAAAGTATTCGTCAACGGCAAGCTCGTCGGGACCAGCGACGACGGATTTTTACCGTTTTCATTCGATATTACGGACATCGTTTCCTTCGACAAGCCGAATCGAGTGCTTGTAAAAGTGGAAAATTGGCGAGGCTTGCTGGCGAAGGACAAAAAGGATATAGACCTGCCCGTCGGACGTGAAATAGTCGGCCTCAACGCTTTTTTAGCACCTATCGGACCGACGCCGCGTTGCGGGAACATGGCTGGGATTTGGCAGGACGTCTGGCTTGAAGCTTTGCCCGATATTCGCATCGAACGCGTTAAAGTAACGACCGATGTGAAGGAAAAGAAGCTCGGGCTCCGCGTGGAACTGTCCGGAAAAGCGCCGGAAGGGTTTAAAATACGGTACGAAGTTCTCGACGGTGGTAAAAACGTGTTTTCCGTCGGTCCGGAGGCGTTCGCTGAAGGAGAAAAGCAGGTGGCTTGGGCCAAACCGCATTTGTGGTGGCCTCATGATCCTTATTTGTATCAGCTTCGCACGGAACTGATCGATCCACAGGGAAATGTGATCGATAGCAACCTTACGCGATTCGGTTTTCGTCAGATAGGCATTCGCGGGTCGTTTATTTACCTCAACGGCCAGCGGCTGAACCTTCGCGGCGATCACTGGATGGCACTGCTGGATTCAGCCGGTTCGATCGCGCTTCGGCCGGAATACGCCAAGGCGTATTTTGAATTCTGCAAACGCTGTAATATTAACGTCATTCGTCTTTCCGGTTCGCCCATGCCGACGTCGATGCTGGATATGGCGG
>CAYMXC010000379.1:0-3148 GCA_964394135.1 uncultured Phycisphaerae bacterium | reverse complement strand
TATCGTAAGCGATTCAAACTGGCTGAATCTGCCTACGCGGATCAGGGCTTCGCAGGCAGGATCGATTTTCTCTATATCATCTTTCAGCCAGTCAGCGGTAACGGCAAGGTTCCATTCTTTTTGTTTGGTATAGTAGTTTTCGTATTCGTAGTTGAATCGCGCACGGTAAAAGTTATTCAAGGCCTGGAGCAATTTTTCCGCTGTAATTGGCACGCCTGTGATGACCTTTTGCCCGAAACATTCAGCGGACCAGAGATGGTTTTGCAGGCTCAACCGACCTGTCAAGGCAAGGTTTTCCCCTTCGCAGGGGACGAGGCAATCGCAATAGAGCTGAATGCGCTCTGTATTCTGCCTGGTACCGCGTTGTTGCGGACGATTGGCATTTTTACTCAGGATATTCAGCCGGACGATATGGCTGAAGAGAGGTCCATCGTCATTCTGGTTGAGATCGGTCAGTTGGATGGCCCGGAAGGGATCTTTCTGAACGACAGCGTTGACGGTGGCTCCTCGGTCATTAATTCTTGTATTTATCTTTGCATTTCCAAGAAGGTGAGCTTCCATTGCCTGGGCGTGCTTGGCTTGGGGAGCATAGCGTAAAGGAATCTTCTGACCTGTGACGTCAGAGAGTTGCCGCTGCAATTTAGTTTCATCAGTTTGCTCGGCCAGGTGATTGAGCCAGGCGGTGCGGATAGCGCCTTTGAGCGACGAACCCGGCACGTACGCGAGCCCATTCTGATCACGGGTCATGACATGAATTTCCAGCCTCGACTGGCTGCTGGGATTTTTCAGCAGATCATCATATGTTGATTTCACATCGGAGCCGACCGTGGAGAATTGACAAAATAATTCCGGTCGAGAGGAAAAATATTTTCCCGCCAGGTCTGCAATGGTTCGTCGCTGAGCGTAGAGGTCAGGTGCGTCCAGGACCTTGAGCAGATTATCACGTTCGATCTGGGACGCCCTTTCGATAAGCTGCATCAGATCGATTTTGTAGAGGAAATCGTAACCATCCTTCGACGTGATGAGATATTCATATGGATCGAGCACCTCGCCGGAACCGATGTGCAAAGGCGTCAGCGGAGTGAGTGTAATTTTGTAGTAACTGACATTAGCTTTCATGGATTACAGGCTCCTCTAATTCCTGAACAAGAGACGATGCAAGCCGAACGGGCAGCGTCAGGGCATAGCCGTATTGGACGACTTCGGGCCGCTGAGGGTGGATGTTGTGGACCATTCGCCCGAGGAACTTTTGATTCGCACCGAGGAATACTGCGCCGGTTTTGATCTGAGTCAGTGGATATTTAAACGGCTGAAAGTTTTGTTCGTCGTCCATCGTTGCCAGAGGACCGCCGAGTTTGCCAAAACGAGTTTCTACTCGCCAGAATCCGTTAGTGGGGTCGTTTTTTGCAGGGACCATGGGGCCGAGGGTCAGGAGTGCATTTGCAGATGAGATTGTCGGCGGAGTCCAAGGCGATATATCGCCGATGATGAGATGGCCCATGCCGACAGAGCTGTCGCGGCCGTAGCCGCCTTCCAAACCCCATTCGAATAGCTGTCGAACCCGATCGACCGGCAGTGATGTCAGCAGATAGACATCAAATTGCGGATCATCAGATTTGGGATGCTTGACGAAGATCTGGTTGTCAAAAAACAGACCATTGGTTTCCATCGGGCCTGACGTCAGGCGATTGATCGAGACGTGAGCCACGGAGGCCTTGAGATATTCTGGCCCATCGCATTCAGAGCAATCAGGCATGGTGGACCATCGCAGGTCATTTATCCATTGATGGAAAACATTCTGTGAAATCCAGTTCAGCTTGGTCAGTTTTTTCTTATCGTGCGGTTTTGCTGCTGATTTTTCCTCATTACTTTGGTTTTCGAACGGAATTGTGGGTGTCGGCCAATACTGTCGCGGGAAAGGATCTGAAATGATCAATGGCGGTTCGTCGCCATTCATTTCAGCGAGAAATTCGCTTATGGCGGATTCCCCTTCGTGCATTGCCAGGCCCCAGCACAAGTGGCCAAAGAGCGTGTCTGCCGCCAGAGCAGTTCCAAGAGGACTCTTGAGCGTAAGCGTTAATTTATAGTACGTCATGGCCTCTCCATCTAATTGATCGAAATTTTGCCAAGATCGATCGTGGCACCGGTTTCGTCCTTTAAATTGATGAATTTGATCTGTCCGCATCCGCGGGAGCCGGCAGAACCGAGATAATTCCATTCCAGAAGTCGAAGACCTTTCAGAACGACATCTGTGAAGTATTGTTCATCGTTACCGGGATCGTTCTGGCCGATCTGCATGATGCGATAGACCATTTCGAAATCAAATTGGACCCCTGGCACGACGCGTTCCATGGGTCGTGGGTTAGCCATACTGGTTAGCCGATTGATTGTGTTTTCGCTTTTGATTTCGATAATAGGTTTGCTGCCGGACTTGAAGATATCACGATATTTTTGGGTAAGAAAGGCATCGCGAACGATCAGACGGGCAGGACCGATTTTAATCTTTCGGGACGCCGACGCTCCGAAAACACGCGTGATGGGGCATGTTATCGCATTGCTTTCATCTGCCTGCCATGTGGAACCGTCAGATGTAATTTTACCCAATTGCCATTCCACAAGTGACCGCATTTTACCCTTGATTGATGATCCGGGGATATACGGTTCGCCGTTAGCAGGATTTCGAAGGATAGGATTATCATTGCCGCCAATTTCCATCGTATCCTGGCCGGCACCAATTCGTAATCCCGTGCGAACTTCAATCTGACCACTGATCGTTTTGACTTTTTTCACACGATATTCTGACATAGTTCATCTCCTTGTTATCGATAGTTCTTTCGGCTATTTTGAAATCCGTAGAAAAAGCCAAGGACGGCTTCGAAATGTAAGACAAATTTCTCAAATTTATTCCACTTGTCACATTTGACCGAAGCGTTTTCAATAAATTTCTTTAGGCTTTGGGGAATCCTATTTGTATCGCGTCCCGCATCATATTCCACTTTGCTCCGCAAAAGTTTAATACGATACAGTTGTTTTTTGAACATTTCTTCAGGATTCTCATTGTCGCGGATTTGATGATAGATTTCCTTTATTTCATGGAAATATTTCCGAAGCTGTGTGGTCTTGACCTCATCTCGACCATTTCCCATCA
>CAYMXC010000378.1:0-3152 GCA_964394135.1 uncultured Phycisphaerae bacterium | reverse complement strand
TATTGCGACTTGTTGTCGGAATATTTTTGCAGAATCTGCTTAATTGCCGGCTGATTCTGTTCCAGGTCGGTATTATTGGCACTGGCGTCGGAAATGTTCCTCAACCACGTGGCAGAGGCAGCCAGCACCAAACACGCCGCAGCTGCGGCAATCCAATACTGTTTCTGTTTCCACGCCGCTTCGCGGGCAATCTCCGGCGGCATCAGATCGGTGTTGATCTTCGCAAGGCCCATCCCCTGAACCACCATCCCGTACGCAACGGCCAGTGTCAGGACATTCTGTGAAAATTCAGCCTCATTGATGCTGCTTGCCAGCTTGGCCTTGGCGAACGTCTCCAGCTTGTTGACCGGCATACCAAGGTTCTGCTGTAAAAACTTCAAAAGCCCAGGCAACCGGAATGCACTGCCCATCGCGAAAAGCTGAGTAAGCCGAGATTCCCGGTTAATCGAAGTGTAAAATCCTACCGAACGCTGAAATTCCGCCGACAAATCGGAAAAAATCGGACGCATCGACTGGAAAACGGCCCGAGCGTACTTGCTGGTCGCCGCCGTGCACTTAAGCTCCTCCGCCTTGGCAAAATTCAGCTTGAATGCCTTCTGCAACGCTTCCGTGAAATTGTTTCCGCCCAGCGGAATGTTGCGCAGCCAGAGACGCGAATCTTCTGCAATCAGAAAATTGGTGTTCTGCGCGCCAACATCCGCAATAATCGTCGCTTCCTTGCCGGTCAGGCCTTCGAAAACACAGGCATTGTACAGTGCGATCGGTGCGGTTTGGACAATCGTCGGATGAAGATTCAGTTCGTGAAAATATTCCAAGTATTGCGAAATGATGGAACGCTTGATGGCAAAAATGCCGACTTCCAGTTCCGGGGAATTCTCTGTCTGGAAAATGTGATAATCCCAGATTACCTCGTCAATCCCAAAAGGAATCTGCTGCGTCGCCTCATAATGGACAATGTCGGGAATCTTCTTCGGCTCCACCGGCGGCAGCTTCGAAAACCGGGCAAAACTGCGATGACCCGGTACCGAAATGATCAGCATGTCCTTGCCCACAGGAAACTGAGAGGCAAACTTCTGGAGGCTCTTGCGAATCAGGGCAGGCTCATCTGCTTCAGGCTGGGATAAAATCTGTTCGTGAGGAATAACGGCGTAATTGTCTATCTCAATCTCTTCGCCGACCATCTTTGCATGCAATGCCTTGAGGGCACATTGGCCGATATCTACGGCCCAGATCGCCTTGGTTGCAGGCATGTATCAATCTCCTACGAGTTTTGTTGGACTATAATACTATTATTTCGTAAAGTAAAAGTAAAAGTTCCGATTCTATGCATACATACAAAATCTATACACTCGGTTGCAAAGTCGCTCAGGCGGAAGCCGGTCAGTTGAGGCTTCTGCTCGATCGTTTCGGCATGTCGGAGGCGTCAAAAGGCGATTCTCCTGATCTTTGCGTGGTTAATACCTGTGCCGTTACCGTTGCCGCTGCCGGAAAATCTCGCCGGCTCATTGCTAAATTGGCCCGACTCTATCCTGCCGGCCAAATCGCTCTGCTCGGCTGCTATGCGTCCATCGTCGACGATTCCGTTCGTAAAATTCCTCAACTCGTCCTCATCGCCGATCACCGTCGGGGAATTACTTGTGCCCTGGAACAATTCCTGCTCCAGGTGTTCTCTGGAAAGTCCGTGCTGCCTTACGGCATTGGAAACTCTCAAGGCGACACAACTTACGATGCTTATATCAAACCTGATTTCGCGTCGCAGGTCAAGAACAAATTCGAAACCTCTGCCGCCGCGGATCCGTCCAGCCGCCAGCTAAGGCATCGCGCCTTTCTTAAGGTTCAGGATGGCTGCAATGCAAACTGTACCTATTGCATTATTCCACATCTAAGACCAAAAATCCATTCGGTACCCGAAAACGACATTGTAATCGCCGCAAATCGCCTCATTCAGGCTGGACACAATGAACTGGTCCTCTGCGGAATCTTTCTCGGCGCCTACGGAAAAAATACCACCAGAAAAACCCGATTCAA
The DNA here is from genome assembly GCA_964394135.1 of uncultured Phycisphaerae bacterium. GTDB lineage: Bacteria > Planctomycetota > Phycisphaerae > JAAYCJ01 > JAAYCJ01 > CAYMXC01. Next base: position 1,124 of record CAYMXC010000378.1, on the reverse strand, counting down.
TCAGCCGGGAGAACCCCTAGCGGATTTGATCGAAAAACTTCTCCAAATTCCAAACCTCGGCCGGCTCCGACTCTCAAGCCTCGAACCGCTGGACCTCACCGACCGACTGATCCAGGTCCTCGCCTCCTCAAACAAAGTCGCCGGCCATCTCCATCTGCCTCTACAATCAGGGTCCGATAATGTTTTACGCCGTATGGCCCGCCAATATCGCGCAAAAGACTTCCTCAACGCTGTCGATGCCGCAAGGAAGGCCATCCCCGACCTCGCCCTGACAACAGATATCATCGTCGGGTTCCCCGGCGAAACAGAAGAAGACTTCCAGCAAACGCTGCAAGTATCTGAAAAAGCGGAATTTATGAAAATTCACACATTCCCCTTCAGCCCCAGGCCCGGCACGGTCGCCTACGACTGGAAAAACGAAATAGTCGATAGGTCCATCCTCCAGGATCGGCTCGAACGACTGAAAAAACATGAATCTGCCTTAGCCCGTCGCTTTCGGGACCGTTTCCTCAATCGGACCGTCCGCGTTCTGGTCGAGGAGGTAGCGCACCAAAACCGCACCAATTTTTGCCTCGGGCGCGCTGATCAATATTTCACTGTCCGCTTCCCCGGCCCACCATCACTCGACAATCAGTTTCGGATGGTAAAAATTGTGGACTCGGCGAGAGAACCCTTGACGGGCAGGGAAGTTCCGGGTTAGAAGAACTGGTGAAAATGGGCTGAGTGTGGTATTGTGATAAAAAAATAAGGATAGGCAAGTGGCAAACGATACTCGAAAACAAGTTTTACACTTTTTAGAATTTTGGGGAGTTCGTCTGGTGCCGAAGGCCCGAAAAATAAAAATAACACCAAAAATAACAAAAAGATTTACCGCAGCGAGCGGGCAGTCGAAGGAAGTGCTGCTGGAAAATCTTCGCAAGGAGTTGGAGGCCGGCAGTCATTGTGGCCTGCATAAAACCTGTACTCATCTTGTTTTCGGCGAAGGCAATGCCGATGCCGATATTGTTTTCGTCGGCGAGGCGCCGGGATTTGAGGAAGACAAACAGGGTCGCCCCTTCGTCTGACGGGCAGGCCAGCTCCTGACCGATATCATCACAAAAGGAATGGGCCTGACCCGCGAGCAG
>CAYMXC010000377.1:1677-3158 GCA_964394135.1 uncultured Phycisphaerae bacterium | reverse complement strand
GTTCTCGACGGATCGGCAAGCTTCGATCCCGAAAACGATCCGCTGAGTTATCAATGGGTCCAGTCAGACGGCCCGCAAACGGTGGATTTGCAGGACGCCGATTCCCCTGTGGCCTCTTTCATCGTTCCCATCGAAGGAATTTATATCTTTTATCTGAATCTCACCGACGGGATCAATTCCTCAAAGGCACCTGTTGAAGTTCGAGCGGAACGTATTGCTTCAGTTACTCCCACACCCACACCTGCTCCCACGCCCACACAGACACCAATACCCACACCCACGCCGACACCTGTAATTGAGCCTTTAATTCAAACCGTAGATACGCCGCAGTTCTCGCCCGCCGACGGCACAATTTTCACTGGCACACTCGATGTTGTAATCACATGCGGAACATCTGATGCGATCATTTATTATACACTTGATGGAACTGTTCCCAATTCGACCAGCGGCATAGTGTACGTCGGCCCGATTCATCTGACAACTCCGGCCACCATCAAGGCTGTCGCCTGTAAATCCGGCATGACCGATAGTTCCATTGTATCTGTTTCATACCATAAGCCCGCTGCCGTCGCCGAACCCGTCATTCAACCAAATGGAGCAACCTTCCAGATCGACATTAACGTTACAATCACCGCCGAGATCGGCGCAATTATTTATTATACTCTTGATGGAACCATACCGAGCGCAACGAACGGGCAGATTTACACCACATCGATTCATCTGACCGATTCCGCCACTCTCAAGGCCATCGCCTGCAAGAATGGAATGACCGACAGTGCCATCGTCTCCGCTCAATTTTACCGCGATCTTTCCTATCTGACTGGAACTGCGAAGTGGCAGTTCCCCACAGGTTCAGCGGTGAATTCCTCGCCTGCGGTTGGACCTGATGGAACAATTTACGTGGGCAGCGACGATGGAAAACTTTATGCGGTCAATGCGGACGGAACAGCCAAATGGAATTTTTCGATCGGCGTACCCGTCTTCTCTTCACCCGCGATCGATTCAGACGGCGTAATCTACGTTGGGGCGGAAGATAAAAATCTCTATGCGGTGAATCCTGACGGCACGGAAAAATGGCATCTGAATCTTGGCCAGGCGGTGGTTTCTTCGCCCGCGGTCGGCGGAGATGGAACGATCTATGTCCATGTCGATGGAACGGTCTACGCCATAAATCCTGATGGAACGACCAAATGGTCCGCCGCCTTGGACGCTCTGACCGGCAGCTACAGTTATTCCTCGCCGGCCATCGGAGGCGACGGTGTGATCTATGTCGGTTCTGTCGACGGCAAATTGTACGCGATCAACCCTGACGGCTCGCGCAAATGGACGTGTACTCTTGACAATTACATCCAGGCTTCTCCCGCCGTGGGGCTCGACGGCGTAGTTTATGTTGGAACTGGCAGCGGCACGTTTTATGCGGTGAATTCTGACGGCACGGAAAAGTGGTCCTTCCCCACCGGCGGCTACATCGACTCTTCAGC
>CAYMXC010000377.1:0-1577 GCA_964394135.1 uncultured Phycisphaerae bacterium | reverse complement strand
CTGACGGCACGGAAAAGTGGTCCTTCCCCACCGGCGGCTACATCGACTCTTCAGCCGTCGTCGGACCAGGCGGCGTGCTTTATGTGGGATCCGCTGATTTCAATCTATACGCAATCAACTCCGACGGCACGCTGCAGTGGGCATTTCCGACCGGAAGCTTCGTCCAGTGTTCACCAGCTGTCACTTATGACGGCACCATCCTCATCGGATCGACTGACGGCAGGCTTTACGCAATCAGATATGACGGCTCGGAGAGATGGCGATTCGAAAGCGGAGGCCCGATCGGTTCTTCGCCGACCGTCGGACCGGATGCGACAATTTACATCGGTTCCTCCGATGGAAATCTATATGCGGTTTACAGCTTTGCCGGTGGTCTATCCGGATGTCCATGGCCACAATTCCGGCACGACATTCGTCATTCCGGCAGACTTGGTGGTCAGTGAATCTTAATGCCGGAGTTGTTAAATTTTTTCCTGCAGAGTAAATCTGGTATTTTACTCTCTGTCGTTCGCTACCATTTTGCCGTTCACACCTCCGTTGTCGCCTATAAAAAAGGAAATAGTCAACCACAAAAACTTTGCCACTTACATCGTACATTCATTGACTTGAGGACATCCTGTTCGCTCCAGCTGAGCCAGTGTCGAACGCGATGGATGCTCAGAAACGGATAATAAAATGAATAGATGCGTGGAATAAAAAATGTATAAAAAAATAGTGAGTCGAGAGGCACTGCGCCATTTGAAAGATTGATCGGTTTTTGGCGATTTTTATGACCGTTTTTAGAGGTCCGAGCCTTCAACGCCATCTACCGTCAGGTTTGCATCCGGCAGAGAGTCGTTGGCGAGTTTGATTTTCGCGCCGGCGAGAAATTCGACATGGCCGTCGGCAAACAGGAAATTGCGAGAACCTTCAAAGCCCCACCATCCCGGATCGACGCCGGAAATAGGTTTGTGATTGCTGCACCACTCGCCGGCCAGGATTTTCCGCGAAGGCATTGCCACACGTTCGGCCTGTATGCCGACACCGGCCACTGGATTGGAATACGTACAGCTTTTGTCCTTCATCTGGTTGATCTGGCCGGGACTATGATAAAAGCTCATGGAGTAGGAATAAGAAGTATTTTCGTATTTATCGGATTTGTCGCCCGGGCACCATAGAATTGAAGGATTCGTAGCATCCAGAGTGCCGGAATCGAGATAAGGCTCTACTATCGGCCGCCAACCTCGGCCCATCCAAAGCCACCAGTTGTTCTGCATATTGACCGGATCGTGTCGACAGGGATAAAATCCGTGCTGATCGTCCCTGTAAAACCCAAAGACGACTCCCAGACCTTTCAAATTCGATCCGCAAACGGCCTTGGTTCCCTCACGACGGGCCTGGCCCAGGGCGGGCATCATGAGCCCCAGAAGAATCGCGATAATCGCGACCACAACCAACAGTTCGATCAGCGTAAAGGCTTTTCGCATTCAAAGTCTCCATAAAAGAACCATGTTGCAAAACTCAACTATAGTTTGGGGTATAAAATTCAAAAAACAGGATTTTAAAATAAGAGACATGAGTTATTGATTTTAAAATTT
>CAYMXC010000376.1:0-3177 GCA_964394135.1 uncultured Phycisphaerae bacterium | reverse complement strand
GATGGAAAAAAAATGGGCATAATCCTTTTACTTACTAATCTCCCTGTTTTTTGCACTGTTCATTGTTTCCTGTTCGCAGACAGAACAAACCGGAAATGCGGATTTCAGCACATTTTCTAAACCTTTCATACAGCATATTTACCAGGATTCCATCAACCTGGAGTGGAGTGAAGAGGCAGCATCTATCGACAGCATCTCACAATACCTGATTCTTTATCGGCCCTACCCGGGAACAACAACTTTGCGATCCCTGGGTACCGCAACCGGTACTTCAACCAAATTTCTTATACGAAGAAGCGCACTTCCCGCTGCGGACTCTCTATTTGAACTTGCCGTCAGGGCAATCAGCACAAGGGGTGACACCTCGACCATTCTTTTGTCGACCGATTTTCAGGCAACTTATAACGGCGGATGGATCATTCACTGGAAATAATTCACTGTTTATTAATTGAATATCATTTTTTTTAGTATAAAAGCATGAGTATTATGGCTTTAAACAAAATTTCTAACATTATTGCAGTCTGCTGTGTTGGAGCGGTGCTTTTGAATTTCGCAACGGCTTCGGCCCAAAGCTGGAAACCGCACGACCTGAGAGTCTCCACCAATGTAGCGGCAATCTGGAAGCATAACCGTATTACCGTCGACGGAATCACGTGGGTATTCAATAAACCATATACCACAGGACAGTTCGCCAACGGCGACTGGTGGGTGCTCGGTCCGGTGACAATAGATTCAATCAATCCGCCATATCAAAACGGAAATAACGGATGGGAGATCAACCCGGTTGTTGAGGGCGAACAGGGTTTTCAATCGGGTTGTGAGTGTGGTGACTTCGATTCGTCCCTTATTCCATCCACCAAATTCCCATACACTGCAGATCCTTCAAAGGGAATTATTTCTATAGTGAAGACAACCACATCAGGAAAAACTCGCCCCTGCATTAAAAAAGCTGCGGTACTGACCATCGTCAACGAAATACCACCAGGAAACGGTTTGATGGTATTCCGACCGCCATATGTGGGCACTGACAAGCCCTACTATAAAGTTGACGACATTAAGTATGACTTGTTGCCAAAATATAAAGCTGTTTCACCAATGCCTACCTACGATTCGATTGAACGGCGTTTTTCGCACCTTCAAATGGACCACAAAGGTGGGCTCATGAGCAGATCGTTGCGACCCCTTGATAATATGGACGACTATTCACCTGCAAATACCTTGCCTCAGAATGATGCGGTTTTACGATTTATGATTGATGAACCATATGAGAATAAAAAACAAGCTTTGATTAATTTCCTTCAATACGGTATTGATGCTATGCACAGTGTATATCTCGGACAGCGCTGGCCACCTGGTGGCGGCCATGAACCTGGACATGCAATTGTTCTGTCTTTTACTGCTACCATGCTTAACATCGAGACATTAAAACAAATAATGGATACTGCAACCTTTTTTCATGGAAGCCGCCTGTTCCACAAGGGGATTCGCGGCATGACACTGTGGGGCGATCCGACCTCAACAGACAATGCATATTGGAATTACGTTATGGGTTTAGGCGGCAACAGATCCGCAAAGGATCCATACGGTTGTATAGATGGTGGAATTATGTCAAATTCAGAATATCAATTTATAACATCACAGGGACACAAAGGAGAGATTCTCGCCACCTATTTAATGCCCATTCTACAGGATTGCTGGCCGAAAAAAGAATGGTATATTGTGTCAAATTATGTGGAACGATGGGTCATGCATGGCGGTTGGTCTCAACCCGATCCATATGCAGCCTTTGACAGTAACACAAGCAACTTCGGAACAACTTATGGGATTGATCCGCATGATACAACAACGGCAATCAAAGGAACGGGGCGGTTCCGTGAGAAGCATGGAAAGTATACTGATGATGGACAGTATAGAAGTCCTTTTGTCGCCGCAATGTGGAATGCCTATCGAACACAATGTGATGGAGCCGACACGACACGTCCGTTTGCAATACTTATTGACCCTTTAAACGGAGACACTTTGCGCGGCTCGGGGAGAACGCTGTCCGCCACATCATTCGGTATTCATGGGGTAACCGATCTGGTTTTATACATTAACGGTCTGGCTTCGAGCATCTCTTTTACCAAAAGCAGTGATGGGGTTAACCTTTGGACTGCAACATGGGACAGGTCGAAAGGCAGCGGCGCACTAAAACTTTCCGTTCAGGCAACTGATAGCAAAGGAAACACGTTCAGATCCGAAGAACTTTCCGTAATTGCGTTAACAAGTTGATTGTTGCTACGGGAGACACATATAGAAAACTTGCGCTACATATTTTGGGCCGGTAAATTCGATATCGGTTTCAATTGAGACAAAAATTCTTTGTAGGTAATTCTGCCGGTCAACGGAACACCACAGCGGGCTATCACTTTTGCAGGATTTCCAAGAGCAAACGACAGCTCCGGAATTGTACTGTTCACCACGCTTCCGGCCGCTATTACCGCCCCCCGTCCTATTGTTACATTTGGTAGTATGATCACACCGGGGCCGACGAAGGCATTTTTTTCAAGGATGACTGTCGGTTTATCCATTACATTCATTCCCCTGAAATGTCCGATTATGGTGGTGCGCATGCCGATATTGACATTATCCTCTATTTTTACAAGATAGGGATAAGATGTCTCTATTATGGCATCGTATCCGATTGATACGTTCTTTCCAATGTTAACCCCTCTGATTTTGTGGCACTTAACCCTGATTACATCCGGGGCGACACGTGCAATCACCTGAAGTATCCTGTTGAGGATTGCACGGAAAAGATTTTCGCTTCGTGGAAGAAGACGTACTTTTTTTTCAACCATCTTTATCTCGGAGGTATCACTGTTTTCCCGTTGCCGCACCATTTTTTTGTTGTTCAGATACTTCTCAAATTCCCTGAAATCCTCTTCTGTCCGCATTGACATCAATCTGGAAATGTCGATTTCTTCATGGAATTCATTATGAATCTTACAGGACAATTCAATCCCCATTAGGGAATCAATATCGCCGTGCAAAACCCCTTCCCGAAAACATATCCCCGTTCCTTCGAGAATGGCGAACAGTGTGCCATGTTGCTTTCCTTCATTTTTTCTAACCTCAGTGTTTAAATACTGGTTTTTCAAAGATTACAAGTCCACATTGCCATTCGCATTCAACGGC
>CAYMXC010000375.1:0-3224 GCA_964394135.1 uncultured Phycisphaerae bacterium | reverse complement strand
GGCGACCCGTTGCTAAATCCCGAAATCGATCCCTACCCGGACGGACTACTGGAGCATCTGGCCGAAATGGGGATCAACGGAATTTGGTTGCAGGGAATTCTGTATACTCTAGTCCGATGGGATCCGGCCCCGGAAATGTCGGCTGGGTGTGAGACCCGCATCAAAAACCTCCGAAAACTCGTTCACCGGGCCTCCAGGTACGGCATCGGCGTATATCTGTATCTCAACGAACCGCGGGGTATGCCCCTCCGGTTCTATGATAAATACCCAGATTGGAAAGGAGTAGAAATCGAGGCGAGGAACGTGGCGACGATGTGTACCTCGCATCCGCCGGTTCTGGATTTATTGCGACGGAATACCGAAATGCTTTTCCGAGAGGTGCCGGACCTGGCCGGGGGCTGTACTCTCACGAGGTCGGAACCCTACGAACTGCCGATCCCGCATGTCCGGGCATAAATGTCGACGCTGTTCCCAGCGGCCAGTTCCGGAAGTGATCGCAGAAGTCAATACGGCCATCGAACAGGGAATTCACCGGGCCAAACCCGCGGGCAGGGGCATTGTTTGGACGGGGGGAAGGGACCCCCGGTGGGCGGGGGCGGCGATTGACCGATTACCCCCGACGGTGGAAGTAATGTGTGTCAGCGAAGAGGCGATGCCGATCCGGGTCGGCGGAATTAACGGCGAGGTTCACGATTATTCTATTTCGCAGGTGGGGCCGGGAAATCTGGCCAAAGAATTATGGCAGCGCGCTCGGAATCGAGGATTGAAGACCATCGCCAAGGTGCAACTCAACAATTCCTGGGAATGCTCGGCTGTGCCGTACATTCCCGCGGTCGATCTGGTCGAAAAACATCTCGATAACCTTTCCGGCGCAGGCGTCCAGGGGCTGATGGTCAGCTGGACCTTGGGCGGATACCCCGGTGGAAACCTGGAATTGCTGGTGAAACGGGCCGAAGACCTGGCCAGGGATAAGTTCGGCCCCCGGGCCGTCCCGGCGATTCGCCGGGCCTGGGAACTTTTCAGCCGGGCCTTTCCGGAATTTCCCTTCGATCATAACACGGTATACCACGGCCCGCATAATCCAGGCCCCATGAATCTTTTGTCGCTTCAGCCGACCGGGTACGCCGCGACGATGGTCGGATTTCCCTACGATGATCTGAAGAAATGGCGGGCCGTCTACCCGCAAGAGGTGTTCGAAAACCAGTTTAAAAAATTAAGCGAAACCTGGAAACAGGGCCTGGACCAACTGGATTCGGCCCGGCCGATGGTCGGCAGTGAATATCGCGGGGCTTATGAGGATCTCCTGCGAGTAGCCAGGGCCGTCTATTGCCATTTTCGAAGCGCGTATCTTCAAACGGCGTTTATCCGGTGTCGCGACTCCGGCCATGGGAATAAAAAATCTGAAATGATCGCGATCGTCGAGGAAGAAATTGAACTGGCCAAGACCCTTTATTCATTGGCCCGGCAGGATGCGCGTATTGGTTTTGAGTCCAGCAATCATTACGCCTATACCCTAAATGATTTGCGGGAAAAAGTGATTGCGTGTGAATTTATTCGAACATTGCTCAGAAGCTGACGGATTATTATTGAAATACAGGTGGCCAGGCTATTTTGGCCCATCAGTCAGCCGACCCGTCGGGCGATGGCGATCAGATCCCATTTTCGCGTCTCACAGGCCTTTGCCGCCGTGATCAACCCGTCTTCGATCAGCTTTCAAAGCGATTCGCCAACCCCTCGAAATATGTGCTGGTCAGGTGTCAGCAGTTTTAAATCCCTGGACCTGAAAACACCTCCGTGTCTTTCCGGCCAATTAACCATCCCGTGCAGAAAAACAGCTTATCTCAAAAATAGTTATGAAACCGCTTCTTAAAATCATTTTCGCTTTTGTTCCAGAAGTCATGAAGCATCTTCAGAATTTCATAATCCTGAAGATCATGCCAGTCCTCATAAGCATCGGCAACGGCGAAATCATGCTGACTTCGGACATTGGCACAATACACAGCATCAATGACAGAGGACAACTGTTGAATTGATTTTAAATGTCCGGTCGGAACAGCCACGATGATCTGTCCTGCTCCGCTTTTTCTTATCGCCTCCAGGGCTCCACGCATCGTATAGCCCGTGGCAACTCCGTCATCCACCAGAATAACGATTCGCCCGGACAAATCCGGCATAGGCCTGTCGCCTCGAAGCAGATTAACACGACGCTGAACTTTTTTCTTGGTCTTTAGTGTGCCCTCCTGAATTTCACGATCGGTCAGACCCAGGGGAGGCAGAAGAGACTCATTGATGAGCACGGTTCCATCAAAGGCCACTGCTCCGTATCCAATTTCAGTGCTCCAGGGCGGCGTAATTTTACTGACCACCGCTACGTCCATCTGCAAATTCAACTCATCTGCCACAACCACTGCCACCTCGACCCCGCCCGCCGGAATAGCCAGAATCAGAGCCGAACTGTTTTGATACTGCTCCAGCATCTTTGCCAGAACCTTGCCCGCGGCAGTACGATTCTTAAATATCTGAAAACGATCCCTCAGGTCAGGACGCTCAATAATGGTGATTTCTTCTTCCATAATCAATTATTGGTAGCCAGCAGGCCAAAAGCAATTTGCCCAGCGACGGAATGTCAGTTGATATTTATTTAAAAAAAACGATATCGTGCTAACTTTACCAACAAGGCAGACAAAACGGATCACGCCTGCAACGCCACGGATAAACTCCTTGACCTGATGGCGCCAATATGGGAATATAAAAAAAATTCAAATGAAAGGGCCCTATGTCCATGATTCCGGAAAGCATTCGGCGGCAGATATCCAATCCAAACCCGGATGTGAAACAATTTATCAACGTAATGACCGGTCATGCTCAGCCGACGCGGGTGCACCTGGGAGAACTCTTTGCCGACCAGGAGATCATGAAATGGTTTACCGAAAATGTATTTGAAAAAACCTGGGTGCCCGCCTCGCAGGACCAAAAACAGATGCAGCAGCACCTGCTTTGTGAAATCGAATACTGGTATCGAATGGGTTACGATTATATTCGGGTCATCGGCGGGCTCGATTTTGCCGGTGAAGTTCGAACCGCTCCCGATACCGCCGCCTTGACTCATGGTCGTCGGGGATGGACCAAGTCCCATAACGGGCCGATTCAGAGTCGTGGAGATTTTAACCAATATTCCTGGCCGAAAATTTCCGACCAGGGGCTTTGGATGTATCATTTTGTCA
>CAYMXC010000374.1:0-3233 GCA_964394135.1 uncultured Phycisphaerae bacterium | reverse complement strand
TCATACAACGAACTATGAAATTTTCACAATCGAAAAATATCATGCGTGTTCAAAATAACTTTTGAAACTGGATAGATAAAAAAGTGCCTCTTTGATGGAGTAAATTTCCCCTAAATATCGGTAATTGAATCCGGGTACCAACTATATACAGTAGGTCTGACCATAGATGTCATACCCCTGGATCGAAAAAATATTTTGCCCCCTGACCACAGCTGTCATAGAGCTGTGCGACAATATAAATAGATGTAGATGTGTTTATCGAAATAGCGAATAACATGAACCATTTTTAAGTTGCATTTTTTAGAAAATCAAAATAAAGTAAATATTGATACGCAACCTGAGGTAAAGATCTCGATGAGCAGTTCTAGCGGGATAAATTTTTGCGATCTGACCTTTAAGGCACGGCAGAATTCATCAGAAGGCGGAAATTTTGATAAGACCCATTTACCTCCTGCTGCTTCATCGTTTCTTTCCATTACATTACGGGGTGCCTTTGGTCTGGCGTTAAAACGGGTTGTCTGTCATTTCCGGCTTCAGGATACCAAGACCTGCAACGAATGTAAATTACGTGCCAGATGTCCGTATTCGCTCATCTTTGATGGTGTGCCTCAGACCGACAGAGCGATGCTTCGACTTTATCCATACGCACCGCAGCCGTTTGTTTTCAGAGATGTTTCGAGGGAACTTGGCGAGAATATTACCTTTACGATCCGACTATTTGGTCCGGCGGCTGATCTGTATCCTTATGTAGTTGTTGCGGTGGAACAGATGCTGGCTAAAGGGCTTGGAAGAAAACGCACGCCATATATGTTAGTGGAAGTTACCGATGGACAATCCATCATTTACACACATGAGCGTAACAATATCGATCAACCCAGGCGGCAGAATATTGAACTTATACAACCACAACAGTCGGAATCAACGTTATCAGCAAATACCCGAATTAGAATTGTATCGAAAACACCTATTCATATTCGTACGGAAAACCGTCTGAATGAAAAGCCGGCGTTCCTTGATTTGATGAAGGCGGGGATGCGAAGAATCAAATTAATGAATTACTTTTATGGCGACCATACCGAATACTGGCCAACAGAGCTTATCGGTAAATGTGAACATGTTGAAGCATGCAATGAGGACTTCAATATGTGGTCTATCATGCGGTTTTCAGGTCGTCAAGAAAGCAAAATTCCATTAAAGGGAGTTTTCGTCAATGCTGAATATATTGGTTGCTCTGTGGATGTAAGTGCCTTTCTTCAATCGATCAGTCAAATCAACCTGGGAAAATATGGTAGTTTTGGATTAGGACAATTCGACATAGAGGTAATACCGGAATGAATGACATAATATTTCGACTGGCGATGGGTGGCTTTTTTCATGATGTCGGTAAAATCGGGCAGCGAGGAAATATTCCGATAAGCTCGCAGACTGAGAACATGAAGGAACAACTGTGTCCAAGTAAAAAGAACGGTTGTTTCACCCATCAGCACGTGTTGTGGACCAATCAATTTCTTGAGGAACAAGGCCCTTTTCTGGCGGAGATAACTCGCGCAGATATTGGGCAATGGAACATCATCCGAGACATTGCCAGCTTCCACCACACAGAGAAGAACACCGACGATCCTTCGAAGGCGATCATTCAGGAAGCGGACTACCTGGCCAGTGGACATGATAGAAAAACCGGCTGTGATGAAGATATCTCAAGTGGAAGATACGATTTTAGGCATGTACCTCTCAAAAGCATTTTTTCAACGGTTAACCTGAAACCGGAACTGACTTCTTCCATCGGTATCTGGCCTGTACCGAATTATAGGGATATTCAAAATATGCCGGAGAATTATCCCATTATCTTATCTGCTGGCGAAGAATCGATCCTTACCGATGAAAATGGTGGGCCGCCAGCTTACAAATCGATTTGGGAATGGACGCAACTAACCATTCGCAGATGGGAGGATAACTATCGAGGGCTTTCCAGAAGCCAACTTTGCAAGGGACTCGATGGCCTCGGACAAACAGGCTGGATTTATATTCCCGCAAGTACGCAAAAGGGTCAAAATGACGTCAGTCTTTATGATCACGTGCGGCTGGTTTCTGCACTTTCCGCCGCCATGGGACGTTATCATGAAAAAACGAATACAATGACATCGGCTTCGGTGCGAAATCGAAATATCCCGAAATATCGCTTTGTGACAGGGACCCTCTCCGGAATTCAAAATTATATCTTTCGACGTTTAACCGAAGACCAGAAGGGGGCGGCACGCTGGTACCGAGCCAGAAGTTTTATGCTCTCAATGATTACACAACTAACCACTGAAAAGATTCTGCACCGTCTGGGCTTGCCAATTTTCAATCGTATCATCGATGCGGGCGGACGATTTACCCTGCTGGTCGACAATACGCCTGAAACACTCAACATACTTGAAGAAGAAATTTCATCCATTTTGAGGCAATTAAACCAGGAATATTGCGGCCTCGTTCAACTTCACATCGATACCGGATTAACCGCGTGCGGAAATGACTTTAATGCAGATGTGTTTGGCAAGATTTATCGAAAAATGCAATACCGAATTGAAATCGCAAAACAGCAGGATCAAAAACGGTATTACCAGAAACAGAACCGCTGGTTGGAAGAGAATTTTCTCCATCGGACAATTATCGACCGCCATCAGAATCTCAAGAAATGGGAAGAAGAGGATAAAAATATTGCCGAAAGAATCGGCGGACGATTGCCTAAAAGTTCCTATCTGATCTTAACACCCGGTAATGATAATATGTTTGTATTCAGTGACGGCAACTTTCGTGATAAACCGCCTGCAGAGGAACTGCGCCATACGGAAGACCGACCTGTTTTCGTTTGGCAATTGTGCGCGGATTTGAATCCATTGCCGCCGATCGGAATCTCGTATACACTTCGCCATGTACCCATGTGGGATGAAAGTTTATTGTGTTCAAAAAGCCCGATTGTCCAAAAAACATTAAGCGAAGACGAAGAGATTCACCGAGACCAGCCGATCAGTTTTCAATGTCTTGCAGCCTTAAGCTGCACATGCAAAGATGAGAATGGTCAAAATACACTTGTGGGCACACCAATGCTGGGTTGTTTGAAAGTCGATGTGGATAATCTTGGAAAAATGTTTTCCGAAGGATTCGGAAAAGATGTCAGCATCGGCAGAATTGTAACGCTGAGTCGGCAGCTCGATGGGTTTTTCAAGATCAATCTTCAAAAACTTCTGGAT
>CAYMXC010000373.1:0-3242 GCA_964394135.1 uncultured Phycisphaerae bacterium | reverse complement strand
TCGCGAATAGTCGGGATTGCGGAATTCATTCCATTCCGTCAGGACACATAAACCGTCGGCGTCGGTCAAAACATCGTACATGTTCGAGCAATAGTCGATCCGATTTCCAAAGACCCCTTCCATGTTTGCCATTGCCTTGGGGTCGTGAGTGCGTACTTTGGCGCCGGCGGCCAGGAGATCGGCAATCAAGCCGAGTGCCGGGGATTCGCGAATATCGTCGGTTCGAGGTTTGAACGCCAGGCCCCACACACCAAAAGCTCGGCCTTTCAGGTTATCACCGAAATGGGCGGTGATTTTTCGCTGCAGACTCATTTTTTGAAACTCATTGACTTTCAGGACTGCATTCAAAAGCGCCGCAGGATACTCGACCTGCTCGGAGAGGTGTACCAGAGCCAGAATATCCTTGGGAAAACACGAACCTCCGAAACCCAGGCCGGGATAAAGGAATTGATATCCGATTCGGGAATCGCTGCAGATTCCCCGCCGGACGCAGTCGATGTCGCCGCCCATCCGCTCGCATAGATTGGCAATTTCGTTTATGAATGAAATTTTTGTGCCCAGCATGGCGTTGGCGGCGTATTTGGTCATTTCACTGCTGGTGGGGTCCATTACAATGATGGGTTTCCCATTGCGCACGAATGGGCTGTAGAGTTCCTGGAGAATCGCCGAGACCTTGGGATTATCCGTTCCGATGATCACGCGGTCGGGACGGAGAAAATCTTCCACGGCGTAACCTTCTTTCATGAATTCCGGATTGCTGGCGATATCGAAAGGTTTGTCGGTGAGTTTGGCGAGCTGAAGCCCCAGCCGAGCCGTCGTTCCCACAGGGACGGTACTTTTGATTACGAGGATTCTATAGTCCGGCATATGCGTGACGATATGGCGTGCGATTTTTTCCACTTCCCCGATCATGGGCAGTCCATCCGGTCCACTGGGAGTACCCACGGCGATAAAAAGAATAAATGAATTTTGAATCGCATCGTCCAGATCGGTAGTGAATCTCAGTCGGCCGGACCGAATATTGTTTTCCACCAGTTCATTGAGGGTCGGCTCGTAAATGGGCAACTGACCTTGATTCAGCAGATCAATTTTCCGTGAATCCACATCCACCCCAATCACATCGTTTCCCGATTCGGCCAAGCACGTCCCGGCCGTCAACCCCACATATCCAACTCCAACCACCGCAATTTTCATTATACCTGTCTCCCTAAAGGTTTTATTATTATATCAAAGAAAAATCATTACGCAGTTCTGATTTTTGCGGATTTTTTGATTTTGGATATGGGACAACGATCGGCTGAAAATTACCTGCGTATTGCCCCAATTTTACCTTTGGTTTTTTCAATTTTTAAAATTTTTATTTGTTATTTACCGCCCGAGTCGTTGTCGGCTGAAGGACAGGATTGAAAACAAATTCCAGATGAATTTTTCCTGTGGGCGAGTAGTTGCAGGCAATTTGGATTTGTTCGAACCGCTGTCCGAGTACGTTTAGGATTCGGCTGAGCAGTCGCATCGCTTTTAGAGTATCGATGAAGTCACGATGCTGCACGGGAATCGCGACATCGATCTTTTTGCCGTCGCGGATCACCTGAAGTTTGATATCCCGATCCTGTGCCACCAGGTCCGACACTTTGTGGTGCAAATCTTTTTGCGGGGCAACGGGGTCGATCTGCCGGCCATCGACACCCACGATCAGATCGCCTGTGCGCATGCGATTCCAGGCGGGCGTTTCCGGCAAAACCTTGGCTACCTGAACGACTCTGTCCTCGCTGTCTGGACGTTTGATGACCTTCATTCCGATTCCGAGCAGGCGAATCCTGTTCAGAGTTCGCAATACATTCCTGACAATCGCAAGATCACCGGCCAACTTGTTCGGAGCAAGAGACATCGCCCAATGGGAAGCTTCGGGCAAATGCATGAAATTCGCTGTAGCAGTGGGTCGATCCGCCGCCTTGTCAAACGCTCGATCGATCAGTTGGTATAATAATTTCTGCGATGTGCTGAGGATCAGATAATTATCCACTTGCGCCCATGCCAGCTCAAGGTTCAAACCTGTAAAGTGATTGCCTGCCGTCGGCGCAATGACCTGTCCAAAGGATTGCCGGCGCAGCGAAAAGCCCTGATAAGTCTCCTGCTTCATCGGTTCGACCACGGAGCCGCGACCTCCTGCCAGCTTTTGAAGCGACGCAAATGCCGCGAGTCCTGCAAACATCTGATCCGTTGCTGAAAGGGTGAGGGTGGGGTTGGCACTTTTGAGCACAATCGCAATGGCAGGTGTCGATCCGGCGGAGGAAGAGACCGCCACCATGATCTCCGGGCCCAGCGATTCAAGCAGAGTTTCTCGCATCTGTGGGTCCGGGAGGACCAATTCGACCATTCCGCGATACTGGCGTGCATCGCGCTGGTTTTGCTCCGCCAGATCGACGATTCGGCGATACCAGCGGTATGGCTCAACTTCGGAAACATACACGAAATCCAATGTTGGCGAAATCATGTTTCGCATTACGGGATCCACCTGGACCGAACGTGTGGGCAAAAACGCCGAATCGATCCATCGCGGCTGAACGTTGACGCGGACCGTCAAAGAATCGGAATGTGGATACGCCGCTATCGCAAGGTAGTTGGCATTTTTCTGCAGGGCATTGAAAAGGGTTTGCTCGAATCCATTGCCAATGGCTTTGTCACGATCGCGAGTCAAAAGAACGATCAGAGCGGAATAGTTCGCCGGGATATCCGCGCAGGCGGATTTAAACTGAACGTGATGGTTCAGCGCCGGGGATGTACCGCGGACAAGTGTGATCATGGAATGAAACATGCTCAATGCGCCGGCATCGCGGGCGGAGGTCGCCAGGATCAACAGGCGATCGTCGATTACCGCGGCGTGAATATTCGGAAAACGCAAACGATAATAGCGGTTGCTTTTTTCTGCATCGGGCGACAGTCCAGGAATATCTTCCACCTCGGCACCGCCGGCAGTCAGGAGTTTGCTGATAACGAGAGGATTTTTTACACGACAGATAAGTCCGAATTGATCTGGGCTCGCCAGGCCGCCCCAGCCGACCACAAAATATTCGCCGAGAAGATCTTTCAAAAATTCATCGGAAGAAATTCCCAGATTGCTCTGGAGTACCTGGCTGAACTGTTCGGAAAGCAGGGTGGAATAGGATTTCGGCCTGGTTGAGAGATTCGTTTCTGCGGCGTCATCGGTCATTTCCAGGAGCCAGCTCAACTGGTCGAGACGT
>CAYMXC010000372.1:0-3245 GCA_964394135.1 uncultured Phycisphaerae bacterium | reverse complement strand
GTATTGTCGGCACTGAAGCCTCTGACGACTGGAAAACTGATTTTGGTCTTCGGATGTGGTGGAGATCGGGACAAAACCAAACGTCCGCGTATGGCGAAAGTGGCGGAGAAATATGCGGACCGGGTGATTGTGACCAGCGACAATCCGCGAATGGAGGATCCTGCCGCAATTATTGAAGATATTCTGGCAGGCATTTCCTCTCGATTCCGGCAGGATGTTCAGGTGGAAGCGGATCGGAGCCGGGCCATTCACATGGCGATCGATCAGGCACAGGCCGGCGACATCGTGTTACTAGCGGGCAAAGGTCATGAGAATTACCAGATCATAGGGACGACGAAATTTCCATTCGATGATCGAGAGAAAGTTCGGGAATATTTGTCGAAC
Source organism: uncultured Phycisphaerae bacterium (assembly GCA_964394135.1). Lineage (GTDB taxonomy): Bacteria > Planctomycetota > Phycisphaerae > JAAYCJ01 > JAAYCJ01 > CAYMXC01. The sequence goes on along the minus strand of CAYMXC010000372.1, from coordinate 2,861 downwards.
AAGCAGTAAAAAAGTGAAGATTAAAAACTAAAAACTAAAAATTGAAAATTGTGAAATGGAAGAGACGAAGCAAAAAGCGAGAGTGGAAAAGAAATGAAGACATTGTTTCTGGATGAAATACGCGACCGTATCGGAGCGAAGGTTCAGTCGGATTTACCGCTGACCGGCGTGACGGGTGTGAGCACCGACAGCCGGCAGATACATCCCGGCGAGTTGTTTTTTGCTATTCAGGGCCCGAATTTCGACGGTCATCAGTTTGTCCGGCAGGTGCTCGATCGAGGCGCAGCCGGCGCCGTGGTGGCCCGAGGGGCTGCGATACCGGACCAGGTCGATTCGCGTCGGCTGCTGGTTGTGGACGATACGGTGACGGCGCTGGGCCGGCTCGCGGCATATTATCGGGAGGAACTTGCCTGCCCGGTGATCGCGGTGACGGGGTCGAACGGAAAAACGACCACGAAGGAACTGATCGGTCACATCTTGCGCAAAAAGTTCCGCGGGCAAAATTCGATCAAGAGCTTCAACAATCATATCGGTGTACCGCTGACGATCTTGTCCAGCCAGGCGAATGACGAATTTCTGGTGGTGGAAATCGGATCGAATCATCCGGGCGAAATCGACCACCTGGGCAGTATCGTGAACCCTAATATCGCTGTGATCACGAACGTGGGTGAAAGTCACCTGGAAGGATTTGGTACGATCGAACGGGTGGCGGCGGAGAAGGCATCGCTGGTCAAGCATGTCAAGGCGGGCGGCGCGATTGTCGTCAACGGCGACAGGGAATTGCTGCTGAGAGTGATCAGCCATCCGCAGGCGATGGTGATCAGTTTCGGACTCTCGGCTAACAACGATATGCGGATCAGTGCGCTTTCGACTGAAATGGACGGCGTGCATTTCGAGGTGAATGGAAAATTCAAATTTCATCTGCCCGTACTGGGCGAACACAATGCGATGAATTGCCTGTCGGCCATTGTGGTGGCGCGCCGGATGGGATTCGAGATGAACGAAATTGCCGACGCATTGAAGGATTTCAAACTGCCGGGAATGCGGCTGGAGATGATGAAGATCGGGCAGTACTGCGTGCTGAACGATGCTTATAACGCCAATCCAGCGTCGATGGCGACGGCGCTGGATGTTTTACAGCGTTATCCATCCAAGGGGCGCAAGGTTTTTTTCTGCGGCCAGATGAACGAACTGGGCGACCAGGCGGAAAAATATCATCGTGAACTTGGGCGCCGCATCGGCCGGCATTCTATCGATGTCCTGGTGGCGGTTGGCAGTTATTCCTCGCAACTGGTGGAAGAGGCGATAAAGTCGGGACTGCCGGCGAAAAATACAATGGCATTCGGGACGGCGGCGGAGGCAGGTGAGGCTGTGAAGCAAATCGTTTTGCCGGGGGATTTGATCCTTGTCAAAGGATCGCGGTCGATAAGGATGGAACAGATCATCGAAAAATTGAAAACGAGTTAAGGAAAATCGGGTGGCCCGGTCTATCCGATAAAAGAAGAACGCAGGAGAATAGTTCGTGTTATATCATCTGTTGGATTGGTATTTTGCCAGTAAGCCGTATGCCTATCAGAATGTGATGTTTCGGTCGGCAATGGCGCTTCTGACGGGATTTTTGATCAGTATCGTGCTGGGCCCGTGGGTAATCCGCACCCTGCGCCGGCTGAAGATCGGCGATGTTCCGGAATTTTTCAACGAGGACGTGAATCGTCTGATGGCGATGAAAGGTCAGACTCCGACGATGGGCGGAATCATCATCCTGGCTGGAATTTTCGGCGGCACGTTGCTGTGGGCGAAGCTGGGGAATTTTTACGTGGACATGGGGATGTTCTGCCTGCTGTGGCTGGGACTGCTCGGCATGAGCGACGATTATTTGAAGCTGACGAGCGCCAGGCGGGGCGGTGGGCGTGACGGGTTGAAAATGTGGGAAAAGATGGTTTTTCAACTGGGATTGGGGATGATCCTGACATACTACATATTCGAGCATGGCCTGTCGAATATCGGTGTGATGACCAACGATGGGCCGTTCCATCATCTGACCATTCCGTTTTTCAAGGCAGGCTTGTCGCTGCCGTTCTGGGCCTTCGCGGTTATTGGAGTGCTGGTGATCACCTTTACGAGTAATGCCGTAAACCTGACGGACGGGATGGACGGTCTGGCGGGGGGGTGCATGATGCCGGTGGGGTTTGTGTTCATGGCAATGGCTTTCGTGGCCGGAACGGAGAAGTGGGCCAATTATCTGCTGGTACCATTTATCCCCCAGGCCGATGAATTGGCGATCATGTGCGGGGCTGTGATAGGGTCATGTCTGGCATTCTTATGGTATAACGCACATCCTGCTGCGGTTTTCATGGGTGATACCGGATCGCTTGCAATGGGTGGATTTATCGGATTCGTGGCGATCGTGATTCGGCAGGAATTGATGCTGTTCATCGTTGGCGGCGTGTTCATGATCGAAGCGATGAGCGTGATTCTGCAGGTTAGTTATTTCAAACTGACGGGAGGAAAACGGTTATTCCGGATGTCGCCGATTCATCATCATTTTCATTTGAAGGGTTGGCCGGAGCCGAAGGTTGTGGCTCGTTTTTGGCTGGCGGGAATGATTTTTGCGATCCTTGGCATGATTTTGCTGAAATTGCGGTAGAAAGCAATCGAAAGCAAAACAAAAATGAAATGGCAAAACGATAAACATGGACGTGACGAGGAAATCAATTGGATAAAGAAGAATTAACACTGGAAGTACCGTCGTCTTATAGTGGATATTCCCTGATGTTGGAGGCGGTGGTCCTGGCGCTGATGGGACTGGGGATCGTGATGCTGTATTCAGCTCAGGGGCAGGTGGACCTGCTTCCCAGGAT
>CAYMXC010000371.1:0-3246 GCA_964394135.1 uncultured Phycisphaerae bacterium | reverse complement strand
CGTTTCATGATACTTATCTTTTACCGAAAGCGCATCGAAACATCAAGATTATAGCACTATCAAAAAATGTGCCGAGGAATCAAGTCAGAAACCGTGCGATGGCCAGATATGCAAAAAGGATGAGGATTTCGGCTATTTCGCCGCAGGCGAACATTGAAAATCGATCATGGCCCCGAAACCGCCAGGCAAGGATCATCGAAAGCAGGTAAATGATCAGAAAGAGAATGAAAGCAACCAGCAAACCCAGGGCTCGATTCCACCAGGTGGAAAAATATACTGTTGTCAAAAAAAAAGTAAAAACCAGATTACCCAGAAGAGTTTTGATGGTAATCTTCCGCCGAAAAAGTCTATCCGCAGGCTGAATGTCGGCATGTGTCGGCCCAGTTGCGCCGGCAATCAACAAACCGGTCTTTCCCCACACGCCCAGGAGGATCAGCAGTCGGTAATGCATCCTTGGATAGAGGAAATTGAAATACTGCCGCCAGTCCGCAGGCCACCATGGGCTGTGGTAAGGCATGGCCAACAGCGCGGCAAACTTGAGCAGCACCGCAAAAATACATGCCAGGATTCCTGGTAACCGATCAGTCGGAATCTGATCTTCCAAATGATCATACCCCATGAGTTCATCAACGCAAACCGCCAGACCAAGATATTGCTGGAAGCCGAAAATACCGCTGAAAAGCAAAACGAGGGCGATAGGAATCATCCGAAGTCGCCCGAATTCGCTGAAATAGATTTCTCCGAAATATTTCCAACCAACGGCAAAAACCGCGCAGAATAGCAGCCCGTAACACACACCCCAAAGCAGCGTACAGGATGGAGAAACGATCTCGGCACGGACATCTGACATCCGGCGAGACGAAATGAGATATTGAATCGACAGGGAAAACTTTTTCACCCACCACGTAAGACGATTCATGACGTCGATCCTCCGAACGGTCCGCCGGGCATGGGATGCAAGCCGGAGTCGATCGGCTCCAGCGAAAACACTGACTGCATCCGCAGCATGACCTTCCGCGAAGGAAAGCTGTGATAGGTAAAGATATCAAGCTCCGCAGGCCGACGTTCGTAATCGATAAAACTGAACGGCGACATTTCCCCCTCCTGTGCCCAATGATCGAAGGGTATGAACAGGCCTCGATCTTTGGCAAATCGCGCCATCTCCTCATGAACGCTGGCGAAAACGGCATCGGGCATATGTTCCGACTGCATGGTCATCATGTAATAGATTCGGCCGTCGTAACAGGTCTGATATTCCCGGCTCCGATCGACGCGAATCTCCTCGAGCAAACCCTTATCGGGAAGCAGGTCGTATCTGCTGGTAAGAATTTCGACCACCGAACTGTTGTCGGCGTGGAAGCTGATGACGTGGCCTGTACCGATGATCCAGAGCTTAGCCTCGTATCGACCGGTATCGATGGACTTGTCCAGATAAATGGTAAATAACTCCGGATGCAATGGTCGCCGGTAGATGAAAAGCCGCATCTGGTCCAAATCGGGTGCCTGTAAATCCATCTTTTTTATCCTGAAAATTCGCACGCCTTCCTGCGAGACGGTTACGATGATTTTATCATGGCGTTTATGATCACTGCGAGTAAATCATACATCACGTGACAACCCACGGTAATTCCGAAACCCCGCAGGATGAAAATACCAGCCAGATATCCACCGGCGAAGGCTCGAAAAACAAAACTGTTCAACTGAAACGGCTCGCCGAGATAATGATACAGACTGAACAAGACGGCGGAAATGATCATGATCATGAAAATCGCAGGCCCTTCCGAAATGCCCATGATGTCCATGAAAACTATGGTCAATACCGTAATCAGAATCAGCCGGAACAACAATTCCTCGTAAATTCCAGCCCCAACGCTCAGCAGAAAATCGCCGAACCACGTGTTGGGCAGAACGCCTTCCGATACGGCGGCCATCGCACGCGCAAAGACATTCTCCACACGAACAAGAACCACAAGAGGCACTGCCCAGAATAAACTTTCCAGCGTCATGATCCAGAGCGTCCGGCCCTTGACCACCCATCGATCGCCACTGGCCACTTGCCAGGCCACAAGGATCGCCACCACCGCCAATCCCGGCAAATAATAGCCGGTCGCGCCGAACAAACCCAGAAACTGTTGAAGCAACTGGAATGCAATGACGCGATCGTTCTGGACACCGGCGATATTGCTCGACGTCAAAAACAGGCCGACTTCGTAGAATATCACCAGCGGCAACAGAAAGACCAAACAGGTCACCGGACGATGAACATCGTCCATGTAGCCCGGTGGCCCAACTTTAAAGCTCGTCCGGCTGCCGGCAGAACTTCGACCTTTCTTTTTCGTCTTTATCTTCCCCATAATTATCAGTACATTACATTATCAGGTTATCGGTCAATTAACAAGATACAGGGCAGCGAAAATGGCGGATACGACACAAAAACTGACAGCAATGTACGAGACCATGTTGAATTGCTTCGGCCCACAACACTGGTGGCCCGGCGAAGAACCGCTGGAAATTATGATCGGCGCCGTCCTCACTCAAAATACCAACTGGAAAAATGTCGAAAAGGCGATCGAAAACCTCCGCCGAAACAATATGATCGACATCGAAAAATTAGTAACAATCCCGACCGCGAAACTCGCGGAACTGATCCGACCGGCGGGATATTTCACCGTCAAAGCCAAAAGGCTGCAAAATTTGATGAATTTCATCTTCCGTCACTACGATGCGGACCTCAGCCGATTTTTTTCCCTGCCCATCTACGAACTCCGCGAACAGCTCCTTAGCGTCTCCGGCATCGGCCAGGAAACGGCGGACGATATCGTCCTATACGCCGCCGAAAAACCGACCTTCGTCGTCGATACCTACACCTATAGAATCATGCTCCGGCATTTCCTCATAGACCAGGACGCCGACTACGCGACCATCAAACAGGTCTTCGAAGACAACCTGCCCGCCGATGTGAAGATGTTCAATGAATATCATGCACTATTGGTAGCGGTAGGAAAAAATTACTGCAAACCGCGCAATCCCCAGTGCAGCCAATGCCCCCTGAATCGCTACAAACACAATGCAAATTTGCCGGAAGAGTTTTAGACTTTCTGAAATAATCTTTATTTCGGCGGGCGGATGTCCTTGACACGAAGCTGAACAAGGTTGGCGCCAATATAATCGTCAAGAAAAGGTTCAAACGCAAGTTCGCAAGAGCGATTATCCAACAGCATTTCGCGGCTTTCAGCCTGATTGAAG
>CAYMXC010000370.1:0-3250 GCA_964394135.1 uncultured Phycisphaerae bacterium | reverse complement strand
GGACCCATCATCGGGCCCATCGGACCCAGCACGCCGCCCGGACCCATTGGGCCCATTGCACCTTGCCCACCCAGCCGGTTCTGTAAGCCTGTCGACCGTCGGCCTCCTACCCCGCCGACCCCTCCACCACCACCGCCGCCCATGGCCAGACCTCCACCACCGCGACTGCCTCCTCGTTTGCCAACGCCAGGCATGCCCATCGGTCCGCCTCCTCCTCTTGCGGATGATCTGGGTATGGTCGTCCGCTGGACAGTCCTGCTTGTTCGTTCCGTTCGTGCCGTCCGTTCCGTCTTCGGTTTTTCCACTACTGCAGGCTTTTCACCCTGCAATAATGGAGCGTCCCATTGGTCGCCAGCAACAATCGATGGCAGTTCCGGAACCAACGCAAAATTGAGGACTTCGGTGGGATTGCCGTAAACTGTGTTGCGGATATTTCGCAGATCATCCATCGATTTTACAGTCAAAGAATCTTTCGGATCGATCAGAAGGTTCTGCGGGTCCATCGCCGGAACGTCTACCCATGGTCCAAATTTCCCATCGTTGCCCATTTCCGCACGCTGTAAATCTATCCGAATAAAAATAGGCTCTTTTTCCACGTGATCATTATTCGGAAGATTCGGCGGGGCTAAAAACTCCCGCTGTTTTTCCAGATCGATTTCACCTGCGACCGTTACCCAGCTGACATCCATTTGATCCTGCGATGCCTGGAGAAGTTCCAGTGCCTGATCGTAGCCGGTAAGGCTAAACGTGCTTCTACCACTCTTGGCAGCCAGCTTGGACAGAGCTACTACCTTTGGAAGATCAAATTTGGGATTATCGAGGTCTGGTCGATTCGGATCGCGGAAGGAACTGGAAGCCGGAAGAACAAACGAATTCAACGTAGTCAGCATATTCTTCGGCAGGCCGCTCAACTTGATATCGGAATCATTCGTTTTCGCCGGAATGGAAATCGCAGGCCATGTCTTTTCCTGCTCTCCTGCCTGTCGGTCCAGCTCTTCCGCCTTTTCCTTGAGATATTTATACGCTTCGCCCGGACGAACGGTCTTACCTCCAAGGTCCAGACTTGTCGATGAACTCAAGGTATAGGTGAACACGACATATAACAATACAATAACCGCAATACCCAGAATGCCTTTTTCAAAATGTTCTTCCAGCGGATTGATTTTTCTTGTACGCATATTAAGCCTCCAAAGTCCCCTTAGTTGCCCCCATTCGGTTTTTGCTCGGCTGACGACGAATCGGCGGGATCTTCCTGGTCCGAACCCAAAGCAACGCGAATCGTTTTGGGCATCAAACCCTTCAAGCCCTTCCGCTCTTCCATATCGCCAATCTCCGCCTTCGTTCCGTCATACATCAGCAAAACGGGTTTGCTGGTCTTGGGATTGATATCGTATCCGACAATGCCCCAGTGATAAAAATCTCTCAGCAGGTACCCTTCCCATGAACTGGTCAGTTTCACTACCGGAGCCTCGCCATACACGTAAAGCATTTCCACCTGTGCGTCGCCGCCGCTTCGTCCGGTCAGCGGATTGACCGCGTCAATATTCCACATATAAAGCAGGTAATGACCCTGGCGGTACATGGCGTCAATAAATTCCGGAATCCGACGGGCATCAATATACACGGTAACGGATAATCGTACCACATCGTAATATTTCCCTGACCCCAATCCCGTGAAACTGTCCGGAAACTGGCCCTGGTCCCGCCCGACAAAATCCAGCTTGCCTTCCGTAGCTGAAGTGACCATATATCCGTGCAGTGTTGTGATTTTTTCGACTCGCTTGACAACCGATTCCGTAACATTCTTGGCGCTTGCATTCACTTGCGAGATCGCATTAACTACGTCCTGCTGCAGCCAGAGGGATAATTGAGCCCACCACATGTCTTCTATGCTTGGAGCGTTGCCGGTACTGGTATAAACGCTTCCAATCACATCGAGATTGTTTATGTCACAATAAACTTTGATCTTCTCAGCACGCGTATTGGCAGCCAGACTGATGGCTTCCAATTCCTGAGGATTTTGATTGGATGTCTGAGAATACGACGGCGTATAGGCCGGCTGCGGTTGATTGCGAGCCGTCCTGCTGATCGATGAAGACCTTCTGGCCGTCGGCTGAACTACGGTTTCGTCCGTTTCAAATCCGTTTTCCTGCGCGATCTTTTCCTTGGCGGATAAAATGTCTTCTGCGGTCGGTATGGTCCCCGCTTGCATCTGTGTAAGCAGCTGCTTGATGCCTTCCACATATTTGATCTGGAACTTGTATGGCATCGCGTCAGAAGTCGGCTTGGGGAAAATCCCGGTCATCAGAACCTTACGCTTGATCTCTCCAGTCGCCGGATCAAAGGAAATGTTTTCCTTGAGTGTTTTTTCAAGCGCCTTGGCCCCCTGCTTCTTGTACTGATCCGAAACTTCTCGCATCCGGCGGACAATGTTGTCCGTGGGAATCCGATTGACACTGCCTCCGTCAGCTGTCTTCACAGAGACGCCCTGCTGGAGTGAGCTGATCTGACTCCATTCCTGCTGGGCCTCTTCCATCGCATTCCTTACCCCGCTGCTGGACATGCCCAGAAATAACATCACCAACGCAAGGATCGCTACGATCCCGCTGATGACCATAATCAAGTTCTTCTTGATAAATTCCATATCTGTAAACCTCGTTAATGACTTCGCCTTGTGGGCCGCTTGCGCCGTCTACGGCGTGCCGGATTCTTCCGCGGGATTCCCCAGCCGTACTACACAGACAACGGCAAACGCTGCATCGTTGACGATCGACTCAGCGGTGACCGGATCCTTGGGATAACTGTTTTCGCTGGTGTATCGCTTGAGTTCCTCGCCGGAAACCAACGGCTGCTGGCAGTTCGTGAGCTTTACGTAATCGACCCAGAAGCTCTTTTTGTTCTTTTTCGCCCATTTCTTATCGCAGGCTTGAAGATTTTTGTTCAGACGATTCACTAGAAATTCCCAGGCACTGGCATGTGGAGTGGTTCCGGTGATCGTGACAATAAAGGCCTTGTTGCCCGCGACTACAGGCGCTCCGCCCTGTCCGCCACTCGAACTCCGGATCAACCCTCCGCCGCCTTCTGCGCCAACGCCCGGACCGCCCATCGGACCCATCGGCATGCCTCCGCCCGGACCACCCATCGGTCCCATCGGACCCATCGGCATGCCCCCGCCCGGCCCCCCCAATGGCCCCCGCGGTCCCATCGGCATCCCCAACCCCGGACCCCCCAGCGGTCCCATCGGCACCAT
>CAYMXC010000369.1:0-3250 GCA_964394135.1 uncultured Phycisphaerae bacterium | reverse complement strand
GTGATCTGATTGCTCTGATGAAAGAAAATGAACTGACCGAGGTTCGCATTATCGAGGGCGAAACACGCCTGCTTCTAAAACGAGGCCAGGCCGCCGCCGCTCCCGTGATCGTTACCCAGGCCCCAGTTCAGGCTGTTGCTCCTGCCCCACTGCCAGCAGAATCGGCCCAGGCCGCACAAACCATCGCTAAGGATATCGATACCGGTGCCACGATCAACTCTCCAATGGTCGGTACTTTCTATGCCGCACCCTCGCCCGATGCCGAGCCCTTCGTCCGCGTGGGCGATCATGTCAACCCGGAAACCGTCGTCTGTATCATCGAAGCCATGAAAGTGATGAATGAAATCAAGGCCGACGTCGCAGGTACCATCGAACGGATCCTGGTGAAAAATGCCCAGGCCGTCGAGTTCGGCCAGCCATTGTTCAGGATCAAACCCGACTAAATTCTATGGAGGAGTGCCAAGTTGTTCAGTAGAATCCTGATTGCCAATCGTGGCGAGATTGCTTTGCGTATCATTCGTGCCTGTCGCGAGTTAGGTGTCGAAACCGTCGTCGTCTACAGCCAGGCCGATCGGCACGCCTCCTACCTGCACCTGGCCGACAAAGCCATCTGCATCGGTCCGACCTCGCCCGGCGACAGTTACCTCAATATCCCACGAATCATCTCCGCCGCCGAAGTGGCCAACGTCGAGGCCATTCACCCAGGCTACGGCTTCCTGGCCGAAAATGCCCACTTCGCCGAAATCTGCCGTTCCTGCAAAATCGAATTCATCGGACCGTCCGTTGACTCCATGAGGCTGCTCGGCGATAAGGTCGCCGCGCGAAAACTGGCCAAAAAAGCCGGCGTCCAGTGCGTCCCCGGCACCGAAGACGGTGTGCCCGATGAGGATACTGCCGTGATCATGGCGGAAAAAATCGGCTACCCCGTCATCATCAAAGCCGCCGCCGGCGGCGGTGGCCGTGGTATGAGAATCGCCCACAACGAGGCAAATCTCCGCTCCAGCTTCAAGTCCGCCCAGGCTGAGGCCGAAGTCGCTTTCAAAGACTCCAAACTCTATATCGAAAAATATATCGAACAGCCCCGGCACGTCGAGGTTCAAGTCCTCGCCGATAACCACGGCAATATCATCCACCTCTGGGAACGCGATTGCTCACTCCAGCGCCGTCACCAGAAACTCGTCGAGGAATCACCATCCCCCGCCATCGACGACAAAATCCGAGCGGAAATCTGCGCCGCTGCCGTCAAGCTCGCCAAAGTCGCCAAATACACCAACGCCGGAACCTTCGAATTCCTCGTCGATCGCAAAAAACGATTCTACTTCATCGAAGCCAATACACGTATCCAGGTCGAACACCCCGTCACAGAAATGATCACCGGCATCGACCTGCTCAAATGGCAGCTCCGAATCGCTTCCGGCGAAAAACTCGATATCCGCCAGAAGGACGTTCCACGCCGCGGCTGCGCCATCGAATGCCGAATCAATGCCGAAAATCCCGAGAAAAATTTCACACCCTGCCCGGGCAAAATCGAATACTTCGTGCCGCCAGGCGGACTCGGCGTTCGGCTGGATACCCACGCGCATACAACCTATGTCATTTCCCCCTACTACGACTCGCTGATCGCCAAGCTCATTGTCTTTCAGCCGACGCGGGATGAAGCCATCGCCACCATGAAACGCGCCCTGAAGGAATTTCAGGTCGGCCCTATCAAAACCACCATCCCGCTGCACCTGCAAATCATGAACCACCCCGACTTCGTCCGAAGCAAAGTCGATACAAGCTTCGTCGAACGACTGTAACTGTAAACGTGTAAAAATGTAAAAAAATCCTTGAGTAGGGTGCGTCTCGACGCACCATCTTTTATTTCTTTCTTAGACCGTCGAAATTACATAATATGTCATAAAATTCATACATTACTGCCTGTCAGATGTCTGACAGATGGCAGGTAATGGCTGACCTTGATGCTATAAAATCCAAATTCCCGGCACTGAAAATCAGGATCGCCCTTCTGACAGAAAATCGCACCTTCTGCCAAAGGTCTGAAATTTGTCATGACAGAATCAAAATCCAATTCCTGACTTGACTTCGGATTGCAAACGCTGGAAAAATGCCTATAATTTAAGTTCCTTATTTGAGTGAAGAAAGGGATGTCGTTATTTATAACGACACTATAGATACATTACATGATATACGATAGATACGATTGTCATTTGCATACTCACTTTTCCCCCTGCGGCACGCCGGAGATGACGCCGACCGCCATCTTCAATGAAGCCCGCGAATTGAAAATGACCGGACTTTGCCTGACGGATCACATGCACGCCGATACGCCCTTTGCCCAGTTCGCCGAACTTCGAAAGGAAATGCAGTCTGCTGATTCCCATGGCCTGGATGTAAAGATCGGCTGCGAGGTCAACGTCCTAGGCGCAGGCCGATATACCATCACCCCTCAGCAGGCGGACGAAATGGACATGATCGTCGCCGCCCCACTGCACTGGAACCCGGACACCGAAAAACCCGCCAGCCTGGACGAATCCGTCTTCGCCGAATTCCTGATCTATATGCTAACCGCCGCCTTGGATTGCCCCGGCGTGCGGATCGTCGCACACCCCCTGCTGCTGCACTCCGAGCCGGGAATGCAGTACGATCAGGCAAAAGTCATGAAAAATGTCATCGACTCCCCTGCCATCGCCCAATTCTTCCGTAAAGCCGCCCGCAGAAATATCGGCATTGAGATCAGCCCCAAGCCGGTTTTCGACCCCTATCGCGACTTGATGCTTGAATTTTACCGCAGATGCCTGGAAGAAAAGGCCAAACTGGCCCTGAATTCCGACGCCCACGCGCTGTACATGATGGATATCTGGGAAAAACACGAAAAATTCCTTGCTGACCTGGGTGTCACTTCTTCCGAAGTCCTCTGGCTGCCTGCCGAACAACTCCGCACAAAAAAACTCGCATCATAACGACGTAATAACGTCATTATGTATTTTCGTGTGCAAAAAATGTTCCACGTGAAACAAGGCAAAAGTTGGAAGATCGAAAAGTGAATTGTTTATTGTTCTGTTCCACGTGGAACAGAACGCGTTATGGCTTGCTATTCAGGGCCTCGATCAGCTGGTTGGCGGTATAAATGCCGGATAGCAGAATTTTTCGCCCGTTGGGTTTGATGAGCACGGTGTAGGGGGGGCCGGACGTTCCAGTCCATTCCAGGTGCTGTTTTTCGATATAAGAATTCGGCCGTGTCATATCC
>CAYMXC010000368.1:0-3252 GCA_964394135.1 uncultured Phycisphaerae bacterium | reverse complement strand
AACAACGGTAACTCCGGAATCGGCAGTGTCCATTCCCACTGCGGCACCACAGGAAAAAATAACATCGACCCCCGAACCAACCACGGCAGCGCCGCAGGTCGATCTCAAGGCCATGGACGATAAAGACAATCCCCAATATGCCGAAATATTCCCCGTCAGTGAAAAAATCGGCGGATGGATCAAAACCAAACCGGTCACCGGCGGAACCGGCGCAAAGTTGTCTGATTATCTTCCAAAATTCGACACCGTGCTCGTGCCATTCTCCGCTCAATCCGTCGCCACTGCTAAATATCAGCGATCCTATGAAGGAAAAATCGAAACCGCGAAAGTCTCTGTCGTCCGCGCTATCTCAGAATATGACGCCTACGGCATGCTCAGTGTCTCATGCCCAGGACCTGATATCTTCAAACCGGGCGAAATCCGCCGAATGGCGGGGACGGCGGAAATCTATATCGCGAAAGGTCCTTATTTGCTGATCATCGAGGGTGAAACGCAAGCCGACGATCAGGCACACCTGACCGAAGGGCTGGAACTCCTTGCAGGCAAGATAACGATGGAAACTCCCCAGCCGGCTGCACTGCCGCAAGTCGTGCAGTATCTACAGACAGAACAGCTCCCGCCGGCAAATATCCTTTTTGTGCGAAACTTGAATAGTCTAAACGGCCCGGCGGCAAAAGACATCGTAACGTCTCTCGGAATGAAAAATCTCAATACACTGAATCGTCTCCTTAAACTGGGGCCAAAGGTCGATTTTGCTGTTGCAATCTACACCGGAGACCAGTGGCCAGGCCCAAATGTAATCTTCCTGGCCAAATATCCGACCCGTGAAGAAGCACTTGCGGTTTATAAACAATTTCGCGCAGAACAGCACAAATCCTCTTCTCAAATTAATGCTTTTATGAACAACACCATCATTAAGGCTCCACGTGGACATTTCTTCCTCGGATCCTGGACGATGGAAACCGAATCAATGGTACACCTGATCAATAAAATTGAAAAATATCTGCCGTAATGATCGTCGATCAGATTTCCTTTCGCGAACACGTGCGGTATTATCTTGACTTTGGAGTAGTTAAAATGAAAAAGTTTTTGACAGCCGGTATTTTCGTCCTGATCAATTTTGCGGGTATTTCGACCGCTTCTGCCCAGGAAGGACAGAAGGTTCCGCCACCACCAGATCAATCGAGCCGACCTGATGTGGTCACCGTGAGAGTCAAAGGACTGGGTGTGGATCAGAAAGATGCACTGAATGACGCCCTTCGAAAAGCCATCGAACGCGGCGGACATCTGGAGGTCTTCGCCCAGAGTCAGACAGAAAATTACACCCTCATTCACGACACCGTGCTGGCTCAGGCAACCGGGCTGATCCGCGATTATCAAATCTGCCGCGAAGGCGATAACCCCATCGGAGGTTACTTCGTCGAAATTGAGGCACGCGTGGACCGTAAAATCATCGACGCTACCTGGGGCCAGGTGCAAATCCTGCTCCAGCAGATGGGCCGACCGAAAATCCTTGTCAACTTCGTCGAAAAAATCAACGACCTTGCTCTGCAAAACGGAGAAGTCGTCGAAACCGAAAGTCTGCTGGCCAACAAAATCGAACAGCTGCTCGTGGAAAAGGGATTCGAAATCGTAGATTCCAGGCAAATCGAAAACCTGAAACAAAATCGTTTGAAAGAAGCTGCATTGAACCAGGACCAACCAATGCTGAAGCAGCTGGCTGGTGAACTCGGCGCACAAATGTACATCGTCGGCGTTGCCAGGGCCAGCGGACCCCAGACCACCGACGCCTACGGCGTGCCGCTCTATATGTGGGAAACAGACGTGACATTAAAGGCCTTCTGGAGTGAAACAGGGCAAATCCTGTTTGCCAAAAGCGATATTGGAACTCGCAGCGGTTCCAGAACGCCGGGCCCTCCGGGCGCCAAAAAAGCCATCGAAAAAGCAGGAGAAAAATTGGCATACCAATGCCTCCAGGCCATCCTGGAAAAATGGTCGCGACAAACGGTCGGCGGCGGAAAAATCGTTCTCGAAGTCAAGGGAGTCGATTTCAAACGGATGCTCATGATCCAGGACGCTCTTAAACAAATTCAGGACGTCCGTGACGTCTCCCGCGAATTTAACAAACCAACCGCAAAATTCGAATTAACCACTCCAATTGCCGCAGAAAAATTCGCCGAAATCCTCTGCGATATCCAATGGCCTGACTTCGCTCTCGAAATCGAAAACCAGAAGTTTAATACGATCTATGCGATGGTTGTGATGTGCAAACAGAGAACCGATACGCCAGATGCATCGTCGCAGAAGGAGCAGGAACAGACAACGCAAAAAGTCACCGAAAAACAGGCAGATCACCCGACAGCTCAGCCTGCTAAAACATCAATTCCTGCGTCGGCTGCAAGTACGACCAGTACGCCGACAACGAACGCGGCGACCTCACAATCGGCAGGAACTCAGCCTGCGACTCAGCCCACGCAGAATATCGAAATGTAAAAAATTTTGAAAAATTAAAAATGGAAATGGAGAAAAAATGCGAAGTGCAAAGCACGAATCGCAAATTGAACGCCGAATCAATATCTTTGTCCTGACGGTCACCGTCCTCATCGGCTGCCAGGCACAAACCAGACAGTTCAAGACCTGGCAGTGGACATGGCCCAAATGGCCCGGAACGCAGACTGCAACTCAACCTGCAACCCACCCGGCAACGACCACCAAAACGAAAGCGACTTCTATTACACAGGTGGCAGGCAACTTTTTCGATGTGAGAATACTCGAAAGTACAGGTTCCGAACAATGCATCCAAAACGCATGGAGCTATCTCGACGAATCTTCACCACTCAGTAAGGATTGGCAATTGATCCATCGCAACGGCCTGCGATGCGGAATCGGACAACACAGCGACTGGCCTACACTCAAGGCTCAGCTCGAAAAATGCAATACACGCGTCCGCGGTGAATTCCAGATCGAACTCGGCTCGACGACTCCGATGACTCTCCTGGCAGACAAATATCGTGCGGAGCGGACGATCTTCTACTACGATCGAGACGGGCGATCGCACGGTATGGATTTCGGAGCCAGCGTCTTACAATTTACCATGACGACGGGCGGCAGAATGCCAGAGGGACGGGTCCGGGCGATCTTCACCCCACGAATCGTCAAACGCACTGCAAACTATGAACGACTGATGACACCGGATACCAAACGAAGCGAAATCGAATTGGAACTGGAAAATTTCAGTATCATCGTTGATAT
>CAYMXC010000367.1:0-3264 GCA_964394135.1 uncultured Phycisphaerae bacterium | reverse complement strand
GGGCGTTGAGGGTGAAGATAATGACGCGTTCGCCGGTGGCGGTGCTGATGTCGGTGTGCAGGCTGACGACTCTTCGGCCGGTGATTTCCTGAATGACCGCCTCGAGCAGCGGTCGGCCTTTTTCGATCAGTTCGACTCGGATTTGCTTGATCAACTCCCGCCCGCGGCTACCCTGATTCGAGGTCGCCAACTGATGCTCCGCCTGGGTCATGACGCCTTTGAATCGCACGATCACCATATCGTCGACCAGGTACGTCTTGGCCTCCAGCGGACCGCGACCCATGTACTCTTTTTCGAATCGAATCAGCGATTCGGTAATCTCGGCTTCAAGTTGTCCTTTGGTTTTGGTCATAAATCAACCGATAATCAGCGGTAAAAGTTCGTCCGGGCAATCGATGATGCTTCTGGCCCCGTGTTCTTCCAACTCCTGCCGGTCACGGAATCCCCACGTCACACCGATCGCGTACATCCCTGCGCGATTGGCTGTCTGCATGTCGATCGACGTATCGCCCACGTACGCGATCTGCTCCCGTGACAGGCCGAGCTTTTCCGCGATGAACTTGGCGCCAGCCGGGTCCGGTTTTCGCGGTAATTCCGGTGTATCGCCCAGGACCATGTCAAATTGGAAATCGCCAAAGAGCGTTTTAATAGTCAATTCCGCAAAATCCTGCGGCTTGTTCGTCAGTACGGTCAACCTGACGCCTTGTTTCGACAGTTTTTCAAGCATCTCAGCGATTCCCGCATATGGCCGGGTCGCGTCGAAGCAGTGCTTGGCGTAATAATCGGTCATCAGGTTTTCCAGTTGATCGATCAAGTTCCGGTTTTCTTCGCGAAGGGCCAGGCGGCACAACTCCCTTCGGCCGGCGCCGACCAGATATCGATAATTTTGCAGCGGATGCACGGGTTGATTGAGTTGGACCAGTCCCCAATTCGTCGCGTCGGCCAGATCCTGCAACGTATCGGCCAGCGTCCCGTCCAAATCGAAAATAACCGCGGAAAATCGTTTCGTCGTCATTTAAATATCTCTATCCTACAAAAGTTCGAGGTTGAAATTTCTCGTGGTGAACCACGTCCTTCAATGCCCGCTTGGGGACATGCAGCCGATCGTTGTCGTCAAGCCAGTATTTGATCGAGTCGGTAAGGGTCTCCATCACCGGCTGTTCGCCCGGATATCCGAGCGCCAGCAGACCAAAGACCTGATAGTCCTGCGGCACGCCCAAAAGCTGTTTGACCGCATCCCGATCGGTGATCGCGCCGATCCAGCACGATCCGACGCCTTCATTCCACGCCGTCAGGATCATATTTTCCATCGCGGCACCGGCGTCCGAGGCGTCGAGAATCGTTTGTTCCTTGTCGCGAATCAGCACGACCACGTACGCCGTCGGCCGTTTGCCTTCGGGCGGATTTCGCCGAGGCCGAACGTAGGCGCCCCACGCGATATACTCAAACAATCGTTCGCAGTTCCTCGGCTCGCGGATCAGGACAAATTCCAGTACCTGACGATTACCGCCCGACGGGGCGATGCGCCCGGCGTTGACGATCCGCTCGGTTAATTCCGCGGGGATCGGCTTGGAATCGAAAAATCGAATCGTTCGACGTGTCGTTATCGTTTGATACGTATCCATCTGAAAAAAACTCCTATTAAAATCGTCCACCCTCGGGTCATTGCGAGGAGTCCTCGACGAAGCAATCTGGCGTACGAACGTGCATGATCCTTCGAGAGCCAGATCGCCACGGCCTGCGGCCTCGCGATGACCTGTGAACGATAGTTTCGACAGAGCACTTTTAACGCTCTTGAATATCACAATTATACGGATGGATCAATAAGTTTATTCAGCCCGCCGGATTGGTACCCTTCCAAATCCAGGGCCGGGTACGTGAATCCAAGCTTTCGGAACCGATCCACGATCTGCCGTCGAACGTTCGGGTCAAGCATCTTGGAAATCTCCTCCGAACCGACTTCGATTCGGGCCACCGGTCCGTGTATACGAACCCGCACGACGGAAAATCCCAACTCATGCAAAAAATCTTCCGCCTGCTCGACTTGGCGAAGCAATTCCGTCGTAATCGGTTGGCCATACGGAATCCGAGTCGCCAGACACGGACTGGCCGGCGCGTCGTAGTTCGGCAAGCCCCACATTTTCGCCATCGCCCGCACTTGTGCCTTGCTGATCTTCGCTTCCTTCAGCGGACATCGCACGCCCATTTCCTGGATCGCCTTATGCCCCGGCCGATAGTCAAATTGATCGTCGGCATTCTCCCCGGCGACGATCGCTCGAATCCCATGTTCCCTGGCCAGGTCATCGAGCTGTCCTAAAAGGGCTTTTTTGCAGTGATAGCATCGCTGCGGAGTGTTTTTCAGAAATTCCGCCTGCCGGCTCGACGGATCTTCAGCCAGTAAATGTGTCACGCCGATCAACCGGGCAAGTTCTTCCGCTCGCTTGCGTTCCCACGACGGATGAACCGGACCGGTCGCGGTAGCCGCGATTACATTTGATGGTCCCAGCGTATCCACCGCCAGTTTCAGTAAAACTGTACTATCCACACCCCCGGAAAATGCGACCAGTACACGTTTCAACTCGGACAAAATTATCTTGGCTTGTCGAATCTTGGCTTCCAGGTTGTTTTTGTCGTTTGTAATTTCGGCCATGCTGCAAACCTCCTGCTCGGATTTTTTTTGACTAATTCTAGGCAGAAAAACACTCCAAGACAACCTGTTTGAAGGGTGGATGATAAGTCAATGGAAAATACTTCCATCAAATCAAAGTTATAAATGGCAAACCCGTTAAACTATCGTCCCGCTGAAACGGTCGCGGGCATCTGCGTATATCGTTGCGACCCGACGGCAGAGGCTGCATTCGGGTTTACATTGTACCGGACCAGACGGGGCTTGTTATTCCGCAGGAACACGATATCCCAGAAATCGAAATTACGAATCTTGTATCGGAAATCGACTTCCAATTCCACTTCCTGTAGCAATTCGTGGAGATTCAAATCGCTCTTCCAGCCGACCTTGACGAAGAACGGGCATAACACTTTTTCCAGCCAGGCCATTAACCGGAATCCCGATTGGAAATGGTTGATAATAACGATCCGGCATCCCGGTTTGCCGACTCGCTTCATATGATTCAGCAAACAAACCGGATCGGACACGACCGTGACGACGTGGCTGATGAGAATATGATCGAACGTATTTTCTTTAAACGGCATGAACATCGCGTCGGCGATGGCCAGCGAGGCGTTGTCCATCTTGCCTTCGACGAT
>CAYMXC010000366.1:0-3271 GCA_964394135.1 uncultured Phycisphaerae bacterium | reverse complement strand
TGGAACAGTCCGTGGGGCGAAAACTATGGACGATTCGCTGGCGGTTCAGCGTCAATCGATTCATGGAATGTGTCTGTTTGTCCTTTTTCTGGTTCGCGTTTCCTGTTTTAGGTCTGATCGTCACAGAAAAGTGTCTCGCAGTGGATACGTTCTCCCCGTTATCTGTAAAAATTATCGTTATGCTCGCCATTTTGGCCGCGGCGGTCCGCTGGCAATGGTTAAGACCGACGAATATGGCGTTGGCGATCCTGCTGGATAAACGCGCGGGATTACAGGAACGCACCAGCAGCGTTCTGGCGTTTAAGGATTCTTCCGACCCCTTTGCAAAGATGGCGATTCACGAAAGTCGTCATTTTCTCTCCGAACTTCATCCCGGAACCTTTTTTCCTATTCGGCTTCCACGTCGATGGTGGCGTCCGGGAGTGGTTTGGGGTTTGGCGTTCCTGGCCTGGACGTTCATCCCCGAGGGCGACATGCTGGGCCTGCAAGCCCAGCGGCAGGAACAAGCGAAAAAATCACTCGAGGTCAAACAAACCCAGGCCCAGGTCAAACAAGCGGTCAATAAAGTCAAGGAACTCGCCAGTAAACTGGATGAAAAAATCGCAGCCGACTTGCCCTCGGATCCCCCCGCCAAAGATCCTCAGCAGGCCAAGCGCATGGCGATTCGTCAGACCGCCGACCTGCAAAAACGGGTTCAGCAAGTCCGGGCCGACCCGAAATTCGACGGTTTGCGCGAGCTTCAACAACGATTACGGCAACTCAAATCCCCCACCACGGGTCCGATTCGTGAACTTTCGCAGCAATTGGCGCAAGGTCAGTTCGATAAAGCCGCCGCCGCTTTAAAAGACCTTCAACAGCAACTGCGGCAAGGCAATCTCTCACCCCAGCAGCGTGAGGAATTGGCGAAAAATCTCGACAACCTCGCCAAACAGCTTGAAAAGCTCGCGCATCAGCAATGGAAGATGGAAAACGACCTGAAAAAAATGGGGTTGGACCCGAAGTTGAGTAAAGACCTTAAAAAACTCGCCGAAGTCCTGAAAAAAAAGCCCATGACGGAGGCCCAGAAGAAAAAACTGCTCCAGCAGGCGTCGGCGAATCTCTCTGCCTGTAAATCGTGCAGCGGATTGTCCAGTTCGCTGCAATCGGCGACGGCTGGCCTCAACGGTCCAAGCAACGACCAGTCCCTGGACGCCCTGGCCCAGGCGGGCGAACAACTCGATAGTCTCGAATCGCTCAGCCAGCAATTGTCGCTAACCGAAGCCACCCTGCAGGACCTGGGCGAAACCCTCAAAAACCTCGGTAATGGAACCTGTAAAGCCTGCAACGGGAAAGGATGCTCCGCATGCAATTCCAAGGGTCCGTGGAAGGAAGGACTTTCTTATAACCAGAGTAAAGGGATGGGCGGTCCCGGCCGCGGACAAGGACATGTTTCGGATATCCAGAAAACCGACACCGGTACCGAAAAAACTCGCGCCAAGGGAAAAAACCAAGGCGGTCCGGTCATCGCCAGTTGGTACATTCAGGACAGCAAAATCAAAGGACAAAGCGTGAGAAACTTTTCAGAAATTGCCCAGTCCGCCGAGCAGCAAGCCGCCGAAGCCATCGAAAATCAGACCATTCCCAAGGAATATCACGACTCGATCAAGAAATATTTCAACCAACTTCAACAATCCTCCAACGCTAGCACAACACAGAAAGGAAACTGATGCGAACTCTTATCCTGCTTGCTCTATCGCTCATGGGAACGCTTTTCCTGACCGGCGGCTGTAACAAAACCGACGCGAAATCTTCATCCAATCGGCAAGTCGTTCTTTATTGTTCCGCGGATCAGGAATTTGCCGAAAAAGTGGTCGCCCGCTTCACTGAAAAAACAGGAATCAAGGTTCTCCCCCGATACGATACCGAAGCCATCAAGACGCTTGGAATGGTCCAGCGTCTGCGAAGCGAATCGGCCAAACCTCAAACGGATGTCTTCTGGTCCAGCGAAATTTTCGAGACCATTCGCCTGGCCAACGACAATATCCTGGCTCCCTGCGTTACCCCGACCACTCAATCCTGGCCTAAACAATATTCCGATCCCCAGGGCCGATGGTATGGTTTCGCCCTTCGCGCCCGGGTGATCGCGTACAACACCAACCTGGTCAAACCCGACGAAGCGCCCAGATCGATCGAAGACCTGCTGGACCCGCGTTGGAAGGGAAAAGTTCTGATGGCCAGGCCGATGTTCGGCACCACACGAGGACACGTTGCCGCCATGTGGGTCCACTACGGTCCCGACCGGGCACAATCCATCTTTCAGGGTCTCGCTGAAAATAAAGTTCGAATCGTCAACGGTAACAGTACCGCCGTACGCCATATCGCCGAGGGTCAGGCGTCCGTCTGCCTGACCGACACCGACGACGTCTGGGTCGCCCAGCGAAACGGTTGGCCTGTAAAAATGGTTTATCCCAAACATGGCACCGCCGGTACGCTCATTATCCCCAACACCGTCGCCATGATCCGCCAGGGTCCGAACCCGAAAGAAGCCGCCGCCCTGATCGATTTTCTGCTCAGTGAGGAAGTCGAAACCATGCTCGCCGAAAGCGATTCGCACAATATTCCGGTCAGTAAAAAACTGGCTGAGAAATTTCAACAATATCAAGTCGCGAATCCGATGACGGTCGATTACATCAAAATTTCCGAAGCGATCAACCCGGCTCTTCAATCCGCAGGAAAAATACTCCAGCAATAAACATGGCCGACCAAGCGATTCAACATGATATGCGTCGTCGAACCCTGCTCAAGGGATTGGCCTTAGTCCCCTGGCTGATCGTGATCGTATTTCCCCTGGGTTGGCTACTGACGACCATGCCCACGGCGTCTTTACCCGAACCGGAAGATTTACCGTTGTCGCGCTATCTTCTGGTTTTATTTCGAACATCCATGATCGGATGCATTCTGGCCACGTTCAGTCTTTTGGCCGCTTGGCCCGCGGCACGACTCATCGGGGGCCACCCCTGGGCAAGAACCTGGGGGCCGTTATTTCTGATCATCCCCCTGCTGATTCCGCCCCAGATCAACTTTTACGCCTGGGGATTGCTCGTTACCCCCAATTCAACCCTCGGAACTCTCATTAACCGTTCCGACTATTTAATCATGCTCTCGAATTTCCTGCGAAGCGGTTTTGCCCTGGGATTATGGTATTGGCCTCTTTGCGCTCTGATCCTCGGTCTCGCGTGGCATCGAACCGATCCGGACACCTGGGCCCAGGCGAAACTCGACGCCGGCCCGC
>CAYMXC010000365.1:0-3274 GCA_964394135.1 uncultured Phycisphaerae bacterium | reverse complement strand
ACCGTATGCGTAGTGATGGCTGCCGACGCGGAAGGGGCAGGAGTAGTAATTCATAGCACAGATTAAAACTTTATCACGCATCAGGCGTTGCCTTTGCTTGTTCGAAAAATCCGGGCCAGCAGTTGTTTTTCATCATTCGCCAGCCAGCCGGTACAGTAAATGATTATAACGTAAGTGACCGCATATATCCCTGTCACAGCCAAAATCGTTGGTACGGTTTTCAGATGCAATTGCAAAATCGGCATTGCCGGAATACTCGCGGTGATCGCGATTAGGAGCAGTTGTGTCAGATGCCGCCAGGGCAGAAGATCACGTATTCGAACGCCGCTGACCTGTTTAATCGCATAGAGGAGATATGCCGCCGACAAATACTGGCTGATAACCGATGCCGCCGCCGGTGCCAGGAAGCCGAACATGTTTTTGCCAAGGATTAATACGAGTCCGATTCCCAAAACGGCATTGATGGCCAGGGCCAGGATAGCTCCGTACATGATGGGTAGCGTTTTGGATAATGCACGTAAGACGGCTGCGAAGATTACCACTCTCATCGGCAAAACGAAAGTGTAGACGAGGAAGGGATATGTGCTGTCCAGATATTTGGAGGAGAACAGGAGGATCATCAATTTCGGCGCCAGCAAAAGGGAGAGGACGAAAGTGGGAAACATGATCAGCGCGCATACACGGCTGCTTCGTTGCCAAAGCCCCAGTGCCTCGCCGATTCGATGGTCCTGTGCCGATTTTACCATTTCCGGTAAGATCGCCGATGCCAGTCCGGCGGTGAGAATTCCCACAAGGGGCAGTTGCTGTGCGTCTTTGGAAAAGATGGCATATTGTTCTGGGCCGAAAATCAGGGAATTGTTCCATTTGTCCAGCTGTCGGCCGATGAGTCCCACCGCCAGGGCTCCCGCCATTGGAATCGAATAGCTGATCTGTTCCCGCAAAAGGGATCGGCTGAGCCAAAGGCCTCTGACCTGCAAAAAAAGGACCATCATGATTATGCCGAAGATCGCTGTGGCGAAGGCTGAGATGACCATGATTTTGAACATTGCCGTCAGGGTCATTCCAATCGTGATGGGAACGACGATGCTGGCGATGCGAATCAGAGAAAACGTGACGCTGAAAATGGAGGAAAGTGTTGCCCGATCGATGCTGATCATTGCGGGGCAGACCAGCTGCGAGATCATGTCCGCCACCGGATATAAACTCATGATCTGCAGGATCGGCATGAGGTCCGGATTGTGCATTCGCCGGCCCAGCGGCTCGGCGCTCATGTACATCGCCGCACTGGTAATAAGCGCCATTGCGATCATCAGTACAAGGGTCTGGCTCATCACCATCGGTCGTCGGTCTGGTGACGATTTGGGAATAAAATAATACAGGCTTTGCGGCAAGCTTAATGACAGAATCGTGGAGAAGAACAAATAGACCATGAATGCCTGGCCGAAGGTTCCATAGTCTGCTTTTGTCAACAGGCGTGAGAGGACGATTCCGGTTACCAACGTCGTGGTGACCCGGAAAAATTCCGTCGAAACGATAATCGCCCCCCTGGCTGCCAGTCTCATCGATTAAACTCCATCTATCATCGGCTGAAGATTGCACGAATCGCCGGCTTGGCGATCCAACTGATTGTCGGACGAATCCAGTATCTCCAGATCAAGTCTGCGCCGGCCTGGCGACGAGTACGAAACAGACGCTGCACCCAATTTGGAGCGAAAGAGCCTGTTCGGCCGAACACCACATACCAGTGATCGATTTTGACGATTTCCTGAATATCGATGTGGCGATAGTATCTTTTTTCGATCTGCCGTGTGCAGGTGAACCAGCGGTAATGGGATTCGTATTCAAAATCCGGCAGGCTCATGACAATGTATTTTCCCGCGGGCATATTGTTCAGGGCGGCAAATTCGTCCGGGATGTGTTCCATGGTTTCCAGCGTTACGATTGTGTTATAATCTCCCGTATAATTTTTCGAGTCGCATGCATCACCCTGGGAAAAGTCAAATCCGACCCGCTGCCGTGCAATCTGAATCGCCTGGTCCGACAGGTCGAATCCCTTGAAGTATGATTGGATACCCATCGCATTTAAAAAGCTCGCAAATTGGCCCGACCCGCAGCCGACCTCCAGAATCCGGACATCGGGGATGCGGCGCAAAAACCGATATACCTGTGCCCACACCGCCAGGTATATCGAATCATGATAATCGTGGTGATATTCCTGTTCGGTGTTGTACATGTTCTCGTAAAAATCTTTTCCCTTCGCCGGGCCATGACGTCCAATCTGCATCAAGCGACGGATTAAAAACCATGTTTTTCCCGATTCCGACGATTTCAATATGCTCTTCCTCGATTTCGCGGCATAAAAAATTTAAAATACTAAAAACCTTTCCCGAATGCAGATCAGCCGACACTTTAACGTTCCAGGCCGTTAAATGCAAGCCGTCGCTGGAAGCTGTCCATATTTTATCTTTCAGATTCGGCTATTCGTTGGTTGACGAAGAGTCTCGATAGTCGGTTTGATTTTCCATGCGTTGGATGTGGCAGATGGAACATTTTTTCGGCGTGGAACCATGAGAGGCAGGCTGCATGCGGCGATCAGTACAGCAGCAATGGTATAGGCCGCCAGGGAATATCCGCCCGTCGATTCACGCAAATAGGCTAGCAGGAGCGGTCCGAAGAGGCCGGCTATTGCCTGGGAAGATAGGATCGGGCCGTAGGCGCTTGCCACTTTTTTTTCGCCGAAAACATCGGCGGTGAAGGCGGGCATTATGCCGAAACCACCGCCATAGCAGAAAGTGATATAGCAAAGGGCCGCTCCGAAGAGCCAGACGTTCGAAATATGAACTGCCAGGATAAATACAACCGCCTGAATGGAGAATAATGCGATAATGGTTTTTCGCCGCCCGAGTTTATCGGACAGGCTCGACCAGAAGAGCCTTCCCAGGCCGTTGAAAATCGCCATAGCAGCCACCAGTTTTCCTGCGGTGGTCGGGGTAAGGTGATGCAATTCCTGAGCCATTGGTGCAGCCTGAGAAATTATTGATATTCCCGCGGAAATCGAGACAAACAATGTACACCATAAGGCCCAGAATTTTCCCTCTTTGAGGATATCCCAGGAGATGAAGGCAGTCTTTGAGTCTGTCGGGTTTGCAGCGGTGAAATCTGGAGGATTTTGAACCATCCAGCCCAATGTGCCGAAAACCAGAAAAAACGTAATACCCATTCCCATCAGTGTCATTTCCGGTCCGAATCGAGCGATCAGTCCGGGAAATGACAC
>CAYMXC010000364.1:0-3305 GCA_964394135.1 uncultured Phycisphaerae bacterium | reverse complement strand
GGCGTAGAGCGTAAAATAAATACTGATCAAAACGAGTTTATCGGAAATATCGTAGCTGATGGCCTTGCTCATATCGGCGTATTGTTCCAGCCGGAGTCGCTGTGCGGTCTGCATTTTCTGATCGCCAAGTTTTCGGGCCGTTAGCGACAGGAGTATGCGCGCTTGAATTTCGGCATAACTGCTGTCGAGTAACGCAGAACGCTTACTGTTAACCGGCGCGGTCGATGTCGGTTTATTCAAAAACGCCATGAGGATATCACCGGCTTTTTTGGGTTCGTTGACGGCCAGGTAACTTGTCGCAAGTTCCATCTGAATATCTTCGGGCCATTCCTGAGACGGGGCATATGTCTTGTGAATTTGTTCCGCGTGCGCCAGCCAGACGTGCATCAGATCGGGCATCGCGGCCTTACCCGCCAAGGCTGCCAACTGCAATGCCGTATTGGCATCAAGCGGATTCGTCATGATATCGGCCTGGAGTTCATTTACCTGCGCCTGCACCTGCTGAATCGGGCTCGACGTGCGATCTGATGTGATGATCTTACGCAGAAGTTGATAGGCCTTTAAATTTTGCGGTACCCGCTTGATCGCCATTTCCAGGTATTTCCTCGCACGCTCGTTTTCGTAATTCTGATAGACGATCTGGGCCAGTTGACGATAAAAATCACTGATCACCTCCGGCAGCAGGTCTTTTTGCTTCTGAAGCGTATCGTCCAGGAATTGCCGTCGCGATTCCGCGGTCTGATATCCTTCCAAATTCAGATTGATCCATTGTATCTGTGCGATGGCATTGAGTTTATCAATTGCGAGGTATTTCTGCAGGGCGCGGCCGGCCAAATCGACCCGTCCGACCTGTGTGGCGGCGTCAATCAATTGCTGGTAGACATATTTCAGGTTCGGGGTTAATCGTGCCTGGGCCCGCAGAAGGACGATCCTTCGCTGCAGGTCCGCAGGCTGAGGCTGGTCCTTTATCGACAGGGCCATCGATTCCAGATATGGCGCCCGTGTCTCATCAGCCCTGACAGCTCCCAATATACAAAGAAGGACGATTGATCCAATGGCATACCTCATTGTCTGCATCATGGTTTGATCCTTTTATTCAGTATCCATAAATCATATATCGTTTTTATTATGTTGGGCGAACAGTCATTTGGCAAATTAAAAGCATTTTTACTGCAATCTGCACAGGGTTCCATAACTGAGTAAATAAAATTTTGCTGGCCCGCTATTCGATAACTTCAATTTATGAATGATATTACGCGCCGATATGATATTGTATTCACTGTGGCCGGAAAGTTCAGATTTCAGATAAAAATCAATTTTTAGCTGGAATCGGCCTTTTCTCTGTGTAGTCGATAAGTCTATGCCTGAAAATCTTAACTACCCCCTTGACAAGAAGGGGGCTTTTTTAGATAATACAAATGTCCTAATCGCAGTTTGTTTCGGTAACCGATATTTGCCCTGTCGGTATCCTTTCTCAGTTCTTATCCTTGCGTAGGCGGGAGAGAATACGTGCAGACGTTACATGATCGGTGCGTTGGGAGACGCCCGGTTCTGGAGGGTTTGGTTGTCGAATTTCGCCCTTCGCGGGTTGCGAAAGTAACACCGGCTCTGAAGGAATTGGGTTATTCATTTGGACATATCGCTGATTGGGAGCAGCTGACAGACAACCTGCAAGTACTGTCTGCCGAAATCGCCATTCTGGCGAATCTGGCATCTTCCGGTAACCCTCACGACGCACAGCTCGATTTTGAGTGTGCTCGTTATATCCGCGAACGTAATCCCGATTGTTCCATTCTTTTTGTTATCAATAATGTCATTAATCTCGATGCCTGTGCCCGAGCCATCGATCTGGGAGTCTGCGGTTTTGTCAATATCGACGAACCCGACTTTTACGAACTGCTCGGCGAACAGATTGAACAGATTCGCGATCGGATCGCCAAGGAAAAATCGCAGGTCGATTTAGTCGGTTCACCAGTCATTCTCGATCAGGCTGGTATTGCCACGCAGTCTGTCGCCATGTATAAGCTGCTCGCGCAGGCCAGACAGGCTGCAAAAGTCTGTGACGCACCGATTATTATCGAGGGCGAATCCGGTACAGGAAAACAACTGCTTGCTGAAGCCATTCACAAGATGGATGACCGGAGATCTTCCCGCCCGTTCCTGTCAGTCAATTGTGCCGCTATTACCGGGACGCTTGCGGAAAGTGCATTGTTCGGTCATAAAAAAGGCGCATTTACGGGGGCAACGGAAGACCGACTCGGTTATTTCCGTTCCGCCAACGGCGGGACACTAATGCTTGATGAAATTTCCGAACTCGAGCCCGCACTTCAGCCAAAGCTCTTGCGGGTCTTGCAGGAAGACCGTGTGCTTCCCGTTGGCGACGATCGCGAACATCCCGTCGATGTACGAATCATTGTTGCAAGCAACAAGCAATTAGCCCAGGAGGTTACCGCCGGTCGTTTTCGACTTGATCTCTATCAGCGGCTCAATGTGATCAAGCTGCGTCTGCCGCCCCTGCGTGAACGACTCGAGGATATCCCGCTGCTGGTTCAATATTTCCTGAAAAAATACCACCATTATTATTCCCAGCCCATTCGTTCCGTAGACACCGCTGTTTACGCCGTTCTCCGACGAGCCGTTGGGCAGGGTAATATCCGCGAACTGGAAAATATCATCCGCCAGAGTCTCGTCTTTAAGACCAGCGGCAGCATTTTCACGGTGGCCGATCTGCCCGAGCATATACGTACCCTGAGCAAATCGCCCGACACCGGTTCTTCAATTCCTACAGAATTGACTCAGCATATTTCCCAGCAGCTTGCCAGAGGTCATTTTGATTTCGATCTGCTGATGGAGCAAATGGAGCATGAGGTTTTGAGTACTGCGATCAACAAGCTGGGACTAAAGGGAAATCAACTGGCGGAGCGACTCGGTCTGAACCGTCGGACCCTTTACCACAAGCTCCACCGCCACAACCTGATCTGATTCGGTTTTTGTCGGCACTTAGCGCCCGTCAACTGAAAATCGCCGACGCTTCGGCAATCTGGTCCGGCCGGCCCAGAATGATCAATTGATCTTCAGGGCACAAAGATGTCTGCCCATCCGGATTGGCAAGGATTTCGCCACGACGCCGAATGACCAGCAGTGTGACGCCGTATTTCTTCCGTAGGTTCAGTTCGCCCAGCGTTTTGCCCGCTGCGTTTGATTTTTCACCAACTCGAAGTGTGTTAATCTCCACGTCCGCAAGTTCCTGTTTCAGGTCGGACAGCGTGGCTGACGGAATCGACCGTGATCGGAAAATTTCATAA
>CAYMXC010000363.1:0-3306 GCA_964394135.1 uncultured Phycisphaerae bacterium | reverse complement strand
TCTTTTCCCGCCTCAATTATATGATTTTTCGACCGGAGCGTGGCTTCCTAAGCCGGGTGGACTGGCTTTTGATCGTTTCAATCATTCTGCTGGCGGCAGTGTTTGTAATCGGCCCGAAAATCAACGGCGCCAGACGGTGGATCGTGCTGGGACCGGTGACATTTCAGCCGTCGGAAATGGCCAAACTTGTGGCGGTGATCTTCCTGGCAGGCAAACTGTCAGACCCGAAGTATCCGCGTGAAAAATTTTTCACCGGCCTAATGCCGCTCGCTCTCGCGATCGGACTCCTTTGCGGCCTCATCGGCAAGGAAGACCTGGGCACCGCGGCGGTAATCGCGCTGGTGAGCGGTTTGATGCTGCTGGTGGGTGGCGTACGAATTCTGCACCTGGTATTGCCGACGATTCCCGGATTACTCGGTTTCGTATATCTTGTTATTGCGGAACCGTATCGGTTGAAACGTGTGACAGCGTTTATGGACATCTGGAAAGACCCCCAGGGAGCCAATTACCATCCGATTCAATCGTTGATTGCAATTTCGACCGGCGGCTGGTGGGGGCTGGGTCTCGGCCAGGGAATCCAGAAATATGGATATTTGCCGGAAGACACGACGGACTTCATTTTTTCGATTATCTGCGAAGAGCTAGGTGCTGCGGGGGGAATGATGGTCCTGGGAATTTTTGCGGTATTCATCGTTGTGGGTTGGCTGATTTATCGGCAGACAAAGGATGATTTCGGCCGCCGGCTGGTGGTCGGCCTGGTGGGGATGGTCGGCATTCAGGCGATGATGACCGGGGCGGTGGTGACGGTATCGATGCCGACAAAGGGCATCGCACTGCCGTTCGTTTCGGCGGGTGGCAGCGGTCTGATTTTTTCCGCCATTGCGATCGGGATCATCTGCAGCGTGAACCGGTTGACACAATACAATCATTCGATGGACGAATAATCTTTCAATAGTCGATGCATTGGAAAAGGATAGTCAGGGATGGCGAATTATTTGTTTGCGGGTGGCGGAACCGGCGGACATATCACACCGGGTTTCGCTGTCGCGGAAGAGATACAAAAACTTGATCCGGGCGCGAAAGTCGATTTCGCATGCACCGGCAGGGGCCTGGATCAGACGGTTTTGAAAAATTGGCCTGGACGAACGATAGTTCAGCCGGTTCAGCCGTTCAGTTCGAGGCCGATGGGACTGGTTCGGTTCGTCTTGGGCATGTACCGAACGCAGCGAATCATTCGCCGTTGGATTGCGGAAAATCAAATCGTGGCGGTGCTCGGGCTCGGCGGGTTCGGATCGTCAGCGGCGCTTCAGACGGCGTCGAAAATGGGATTGCGGACGGCGTTTTTAAATCCGGATTTCGTTCCCGGAAAGGCCAATCAATGGCTCAGTCGTTATTCGGATAAAATTTTCGCCCAGTGGTCGGGAACCCAGCAATATTTCAACCGCCAGATCGAGGTGGTCGGAGTTCCGCTTCGACAGCCGATCAGCGAAATGGCTGGGCCAAAACGCGATGAATTTCGAAAACAGGGCCTTGCGGAACTTGGACTCTCACCCGAACTAAAGACGCTGGTGATTATGGGCGGCTCGACCGGCGCCAGGAGTTTGAATGACGCAGTCGTGAAGGTCCTGCCGGGATTGGCAAAACGAATGCAGAACGCCTGGCAGGTGGTTCACATCACCGGAACGGCGGATCGGGAGCGGATCGCCGCTGTTTATAAAGCGAACCCTGACATCAAGGTTAGTGTGCTGGACTATCTGGACCGGATGAACCTGGCCTGGGCCGCAGCAGATCTTGCGATCTGCCGGGCGGGCGCGATTACCCTGGCGGAGCTGACGGCGGTCGGGCTGCCGTCAATTCTGCTGCCATACCCTTATCATACGGATAACCACCAGGCGAAAAATGCGAATGTGCTGGTTCAAAGTGGGGCGGCGATCCTGATAGAAGACGATAAGGTTGCCGGTCCGCAGACGACGGATGCACTGCATGCCGGATTGGAAAAATTGTGTTTCGACGATAACGCCAGAGCTAAAATGGCAGCGGGTGCCCTAACCCTCCAGCGGGTGGATGCAGCCAGGCTGGTGGCGAAATGGATGATCGGATCGTAGAATCGTAAAAATAAACGGGCTTTTTCAAAAAGGGAAAAAGAACCGGAGCACGACGAAATGAGATTTTCCGGACAAATATTGTGGGATCAGTATCGACTGGATTTTTCCGGGCGAACGCTGGTGATGGGAATCTTGAACATAACACCGGATTCATTCAGCGATGGTGGACAGTTCATTTCGGCGGAAGCGGCGGCAGAGCATGGTATGGCGATGATTCGGCAGGGGGCGGATATCGTGGACATTGGAGGAGAATCGACTCGACCGGGTTCTGAACCGATCTGTGCCGCGTAACAGATTCGGCGGGTGGTGCCGGTCATTCAAGCGATTACTTCGCAGGCCCCGAAAATACCGATCAGCATCGACACAACAAATGCACAAGTGGCTGAGGCGGCAATCAACGCCGGAGCATCGATCATCAACGACATCAGTGCCTTACGATTCGATCCCGCGATGGTTGACTTGGCGTCACGGCGGAAAGTTCCGGTGGTATTGATGCACATGCAGGGGACACCGGCGACAATGCAAGTAAATCCCCAATACGAAGATGTGATTGAAGATGTAAAAACGTTTTTCCGCGAGCGAATCCGATTTGCTATTGAAAAGGGGATCGAGCGAAACAAGCTTATTTTAGACGTGGGAATCGGTTTTGGAAAACGGTTGGAAGATAACTTAAGGCTCATAAAGGAAATCGATGCTTTTTACGATTTCGGACTGCCTGTATTGGTTGGCCACAGCCGCAAAGGTTTCCTGGGCACTTTGACAGGTCTGCCGGTAGATCAGCGTGATCCGGCGACGTTAATTGTCAGTTCGTACCTGATAAGCAGAAACGTGCATATGCTGCGTGTCCACGACGCGAAATCGACGCGTTTGGCATGCGAGATCATTACCCGATTGTAAACCTCAGACTTCTTTCTCTTCTCGGTAAAAATAGCAGGACCGTCTTTGGGACGGTCCTGTCTCGCACGTCAAGAGTTGAATTGGGGGGAGTCGTTAGAACTCGTTGATGTTCGCTTCGGTCTTGGTCAGAGTTCCTGACTTTGGTGTGCTGCTTGTGCGTGCGTGATTAGATGAATTATCGGTATTATGGGTCTGTACAGCGTGAATCGCCTCCTGTCGGACTTCTCCGACCAGCGATGCAAGTTGATCCACCGTCTGCCGGAGCACCTGCGCCTGGCTCGACAGCTCTTCCGATGCCGAGGCC
>CAYMXC010000362.1:1324-3333 GCA_964394135.1 uncultured Phycisphaerae bacterium | reverse complement strand
CGATGCTATAGTATATAATAACTCCACGATTGATGCTTGTCGGCAACAAGTGGAATTGATCTTTTCCCGAATAATCTCCTCAGGGTCTTGTCAGCTTGCTTGACATAAGCAAGGGGTATTTCACAGGACAACAAAGAGGAGAGTTATCCTGGATTTATTTACAGTAGCCGAAACAGGCTACGTTAGAACAATTATGTAAATAGGGAGGTTTAAAAGACCAATGGCAAGAACATATACTCGTCGAAAAAAGAGTGCTCCGAAAGAAGAGCAGCCGGCCTTGCTGGATGCCGCTGGTGCATCGGAAGCAGCGCCAGCCGAACCGGTTGTAACGGCAGTACCCGAAGAACCCAAAGCGCAAGAGAGTCCGATGGAACAGCCGGCAGAATCCCCGGCTGACCCTTCTGCCGTTGAGCCCGCACCGGCCATCGAGAAGGAAACACAACCTTCCGAGGTCGTTGCTGTTGCGGAAAAGGAAACGGAAGAATATACAGAGCCGACGCTGGAAGAGCGGTACGAACAGGCCAAGCGCCCGGAACTGCGATTGTCCGATCTGCAGAAGATGACCGTCGCCGATCTGCATCGCATTGCCCGTGAAGAGGGATTGGTAGACTACACCGGTCTGAAGAAACAGGATCTGATCTTCAAGATTCTCAAAGAGCATATCCAGAAAAACGGCTTGATGTATGGCGAAGGCGTGCTCGAGATTTTGCCTGACGGGTTCGGTTTCCTGCGATCTACCGATTACAACTATCTGCCCGGTCCGGATGATATTTACGTTTCTCCAAGCCAGATTCGACGATTCGGTCTGCGAACCGGCTGTATCGTGGCCGGCCAGATTCGTCCGCCGAAAGAATCCGAGAAATATTTCGCCCTGCTTCGCGTCGAGGCTATCAACTATGAAGATCCTGAAGGCCTGACGGAGAAGGTCGTGTTTGAAGATTTGACCCCGCTGCATCCCGCCGGCCGGATCATTCTCGAAACCGATGCCAAGGAAGTCTCGATGCGCGTAGTTGATCTGATCACACCGATCGGACGAGGTCAGCGCGGTCTGATCGTCGCCCCGCCGCGAACGGGTAAAACCGTACTTTTGCAGAAAATGGCCAATGCCATCAGTAAAAATCACCCGGATGTGTACCTGATCATTCTGCTGATCGACGAACGGCCGGAGGAAGTGACGGAAATGGAACGCGCCACGCAGGCAGAGGTCATCAGTTCGACGTTTGACGAACCAGCCTCGCGCCACGTGCAGGTAGCGGAAATGGTTATCGAAAAGGCCAAGCGACTGGTCGAATACGGCAAGGACGTTGTGATCCTGCTCGACTCGATTACTCGTTTGGCCCGGGCTTACAATACCGAAGTTCCGCACTCCGGAAAGATTCTGACCGGTGGTGTCGACGCCAATGCGTTGCAGAAGCCGAAGAAATTCTTTGGTGCCGCCCGGAATATCGAAGAAGGCGGATCGCTGACGATTATCGCGCCCGCCCTGATCGATACCGGTTCCAAGATGGACGAAGTTATTTTCGAAGAGTTCAAAGGCACCGGTAACATGGAGTTGCACTTGGATCGGCGTCTTGTCGATCGTCGCATTTGGCCTGCGATCAACATGCCGGCCAGCGGAACCCGAAAAGAAGAACTGCTGCTCGATCCGAAAGAGCTGGAACTGGTTTATCGTCTGCGTCGAGTACTGGCGGACATGAACGTGGTCGAGGCGATGGAATTGCTGCGATCGCGGCTTGAAAAAGTGCGGTCCAACGCGGAATTCCTGATGTCCATGAAACTCGATTGATGGTTGGCGTAAAAGATTTCATCGTCGGGTTCTAAAAGGAACAGATAGCACTGCCCATCAGCCTACTTTTATCGTCCTGACCTGTATTTGATCCGGATGATAAACACCTAATCCTTTGTGATTCGCTGCGAGCAGTTGCCGAGGGAAGTCCGACCCTTCAATCAGCGGTTTGAGCCCTTTGTTTTTTCTTGCCGTGTCCAGTATTTCGAAACCGACGGAATCA
>CAYMXC010000362.1:0-1270 GCA_964394135.1 uncultured Phycisphaerae bacterium | reverse complement strand
GTCGCGACCAAAAATCAGCGTGTTCTTTTCCATCAGAAAATTATTGGAATTCAGTTGCTCGTCCGCCAGGAGAATCCGCAGGGCGCTGAGCATATTAAATCGCACCTTGTTTCGAATGGCCGGCAGATTGTAAATATCGGCGATATAGGGCGTGCAGGCATTAGCAAAAAATCGGGCTGGGTGCTTGATCATGCCGTAGGCCAGGTTTTTCAGACATCCGCTCATCCCTGACACAGCGTCGGCCTTGAGCGTGCCCACGTTTACAAGAGCAGTTACCTGATCCAGCACCGCGGCCAGTTGATCCCGACCCGATCCAAAATCTACCTCTCGGCCCCAGCCAAACCTGACCTTTCCGCTAGGCGGAAGAGTCGCATCGTTGGGCTGGACTTCAATGAAAAGCAGACGGTTCGGATTAAACCCGTAATTTTTGAACAGCCGAAAGAACTCTTCTGCCAAAGCGACATTGGTATTCAGCAGTCCGGCATGGGAACTGTTAAATTTAAAACCGATGATATCCGTTTTGCTGAATAGCTCCTTGACTGCAAGCGAGAATGATGCCGCTCCGGTCATTTCGCTCAAACCGGTAGAAATCATCTCCTGCAGTACGCGGCGATTCAAATCTGTGAATCCAAAAACCCGATCGGATTGGACCTGGATAACCAGTGATTTGTCAAGATAGGCTGCCGGCGCGGAAGTCGGCTGGTCCTGCCCTGAAGGCGGAACCTGACCAAAGAGCTGCGAAAGGTTCACCTTCAGCAATCCTGCAGCGATGGCGCCGCCGGCGATATATTTTAAAAACTCTCGTCGATCCAGGTGCGACATAGGATGCTCCTGACTTTTAGTTGTTCTATTTATCGGATGAAAAAGGCAGTCCGCTGAAAGATATTTCGACCTACAGCGGGGAAACAAAAATGAACATACCAATTGCTGGCTTTGGGATGAAAACTTGCATTGTCGATGGCCTTAGAGTACAGTTCACAATATGTTAGGCATGATTTTAGGTCTGTTTTGTCTGGTGGATGTTTCTGCCGGTCTGTCGCTTCGGAGCGTACCCGTAGTTTCAACGACTGCAGCGGCGGCGACCCGGCCGGCCGGTGCGTTGCGCGTATTTGTCGATCGGTTTGGAACGCTCTATTATCACCGCCGCCGGATTGAGATCAAAACGCTGGCCGCCACTCAGCCGGCACCGAAGGAAGTGATCATTCTTTATGCCCCATTTTCGCTTGCAGCCGATCGCCAGCAGACGATGGAAAATCTGGAAAGAGCATGG
>CAYMXC010000361.1:3006-3333 GCA_964394135.1 uncultured Phycisphaerae bacterium | reverse complement strand
CAGGAACCGGAAATTCCTTCGCTGGTAAAGGACCTTGTTGAGAGGAATCGCGCGGGTCCCCAGACGCATTATCTGAACCGCCGATATCTTCCGAGCCGGGAGGAATCGGTGGCGATAATCAATCTGATGCTGCCGATTTTGTATCCGGGGTATCATGGCCGGCAGGATTTAAGTTTTCACAACGTTACTTTTTACGCCGGCGAGTTGATGACGGAACTTTCTAGCAAATTGTGCACACAGATCTGGCACTTTATTAAATATATTAAGGTTTCCAAGGTTAAGTAATCTAATGAATAAACTATTAAGGAAATGTAGCGTGTTAATATG
>CAYMXC010000361.1:0-2996 GCA_964394135.1 uncultured Phycisphaerae bacterium | reverse complement strand
GAGCACATACATGCAGGTTGCCCAGGGTCAGGAAGCGAACGAAGAAACGACCAAGGAAATGTCGCGAGTCAAAACGATGAAATTCTTGCAGCGAATTCCCCATCTGCGGGAGATGCTGGCGGGAGACGTTCAGGCTGCCTACGATGGGGATCCTGCGGCTATCAATACCGATGAAGTTCTGCTGGCGTATCCTGGGATGCTGGCGATTACGGTTTACCGGGTTGCCCATGAGTTATGGAAGCTGGAAGTTCCGCTGATTCCGAGGATCATGACGGAACACGCGCACGGATGGACAGGGATCGACATTCATCCCGGCGCCCAGATCGGGAAGAATTTTTTCATCGATCACGGCACGGGCGTGGTCATCGGTGAGACGACGCAGATCGGAGAAAACGTCAAGATTTACCAGGGCGTTACGTTGGGGGCGCTGAGTTTCCCGAAAGACGAGCGAGGCAGGCTGATCCGTGGCACCAAGCGTCATCCGACCATTGAAAACGACGTGACCATTTATGCCAACGCTACGATTCTCGGCGGCACGACGGTTATCGGGCAGGGTTCGACAATTGGCGGAAACGTTTTTATCACCTCGTCCGTTCCGCCCGGATGCATGGTATCGCTCAAATCGCCGGAATTGAAGTTTCGCAATCGCCGGCCGAACGAAAGGCAAAATGGTTCGGCCGATCAGGAAGAAAAATGAGTTCGGAGCAACGGGAAACGAAATTATTTTACATTGAAACTCTCGGCTGCCAGATGAACAAACTCGATAGCGAGGTGGTGGCAGGTTTGCTCGTGCGTCAGGGGTACGAGCCGGCAACCAGACCGGAAGATGCAGAGGTAGCAATTTTAAATACATGTTCCGTCCGGGAGCATGCGGAGCAGAAGGCGCTGAGCAAGCTAGGACATTTTGAACATTTGCGCCATCGAGAAGGCAAACCGGGGGTAATTGCGATCATGGGATGTTTTGCCCAGCGCGATCCATCTTATATTCAGGCCCGTGCGCCATTTGTGGATATTATCTGCGGTCCGAGCCGAATTCACGAACTGGGCCAACTGATCGATACAGCCCGCCAGGAGCGTTCGGCGAGAGAAAAACATTCGACGCATCTGGCGATTGAAGATTTTCGTCGAATGCGTTCTGAAAAGGCATCGCCGACGGACGAACTGGAGGGACTGGACGTTTACCGAACAGTGGAGCAGGGGGTATTTCAGCGATTTGTGCGCGTCCAGCGCGGCTGCGATAATTTTTGTTCGTACTGTGTTGTCCCTTATGTACGCGGGCCGGAATGTTCCAGGCCGGTGAAGCATATACTCGAAGAAATCAAGCGGATCGATCAGACCGGATGTCAGGAGATTACGCTGATCGGTCAGACGATCAGTTCCTATCGCAGCGTGAGCGACGGCCAGGTTGTGGATTTGCCGGAACTGCTTTATCGAGTTCACGCGAACTGTTCAATTCCGCGCATTCGGTTCATCACCTCATATCCTGCCGATTTTTCGCCGGCGATTTTTCACGCGATGAAGGAACTGCCGCGAATCTGCCCTTATCTGCACCTGCCGGCGCAGCACGGGTCGAATCGCATGCTGAGCGTAATGAATCGAAAATACACGGTGGAGCAATATCTGGAATTGATCGAGCAGGGTCGTAAGATCGTGCCGAACCTGAGCCTGGCGGGCGATTTTATCGTGGGTTTTTCCACGGAAACGGATGAGGATCACGCCCGATCGATTGAACTGCTGCGGAAGGTGCGGTATAAGAATTGTTTCATTTTCAAATATTCCGTTCGGCCGGGGACTTTGGCGGAAAAACGATTGCCCGATGACGTGCCGGACGAGGTCAAGTCGCGTCGACACACGGAAATGCTCGAAGTTCAGGACGGAATTTCGCAGGAGGACAACCAGGCGGCAGTGGGAAAAAAACTGGCTGTCCTGGTGGAAGGTGTTTCCAAAAAGGATCGTTCGAAAAGCACGGTACGGCAACTGGTCGGACGAACGATGGAAGACAAGATCGTCGTTTTCGATGCCGACTGCTGCCTGATTGGCCGGATCGCCGAGGTCACGATCACCTCTGCTTCTTCGCTGACGCTGTTCGGTGAGGCGATCCATTCA
The DNA here is from genome assembly GCA_964394135.1 of uncultured Phycisphaerae bacterium. Taxonomy (GTDB): domain Bacteria; phylum Planctomycetota; class Phycisphaerae; order JAAYCJ01; family JAAYCJ01; genus CAYMXC01. The sequence goes on along the minus strand of CAYMXC010000361.1, from coordinate 890 downwards.
CGACGATGATTGTTTTGTCGGTTTACCATCGATACAATAATGAATATTTGGAGCAAAAACCCTTGAGTATGATCTCCGATCAATCAGATGCAGTTGATATGAAACTTCCGCATGGTTCGACACGTGCACTTCGTCGCCGGCGGATCAGCCTGCTACGAGCCACCCTGGTCATCCTGATCACCTCGGCGGCATTGGTGCTTTTTGTATTCTGGTATCGCAGCTTGCCCCAGGGTCTGGACTGTGCCCGTTCAGCACAGCGAGTCGCATCGGCCCTGGAGGTCTATACGACGGAACATCATCGTCTGCCACCGATTCTGGACGTTTTGCCGGTTAAAAAAGGGCGATTCGGAATCGAACATTTCGATTACTGGTTTGCCGGAATCGGCGGACCGGCAATCCTGCCGGATGGTACGATTGTCGCCTATTGTGTCACACCGCATCCCTCGCCATTTCAGGAAAAATGGCGAAGTGCGATCATCTTTAAGAACGGCCATTTCGTCATCAGCCGGGTCACGGAGAATGATTTGCAAAACATCCTCAAATATCAGCGACGCCCGGAAACTTATTAAAGAAATTCGGCTTCGAAGGAGAAACAATGATCGTCGATATCCTCAAGAATGCAGCCCAATACACCGATCTGGGCACATCGTTTTCGGCAGCGTTTGAGTTTCTGAAAAAAAGCGACCTGGCTGGTCTGGCTCCGGGGAAATATGAAATAGACGGTTCGAACGTTTATGCTATGGTCAGCCAGTATGACACCCGGCCGCGGGAAGAGGGAAAATGGGAGGCACATCGGAAATATTTTGATATCCAGTATATCGTGTCGGGAAGCGAGCTGATTGGATATTCGAATCTCGAGGCGCTGACGGTAACTACGCCCTATAACGAAA
>CAYMXC010000360.1:0-3338 GCA_964394135.1 uncultured Phycisphaerae bacterium | reverse complement strand
CATCTGAAGACCTCAACCCCGATTGGCTTTGGCAAAAGAAAATCATCCTGCAGCAAATTGATCTGTTCGCCTGCCCAAGCCAGTACAAATCCTGCGCACTGGCCATACGGTTCTTGCGCGATGTTCAGGGGTTGATGTCTGTTGTCAGTGATCTTCACGCCCCCGACGGTTCCTCAATCTCCGGCGAAAATATCGATGTTCGGATTGTCCAGTATATTCGGCAAAAAAACAGCCCAGATATTCGCGCAAAAGGGCACTGGCTGGAAAAATTCTTCCCCCGCAACGTGCCCGCAAACCGAACTCTCTGGGTCTGGCTTACATTTTATGTTCCAGCTGATGCGCAAACGGGATTGTATCAGGGAAAAATCACAATCCATGATAAAACCGGCGCATCGGCTGTCCTTCCCGTTCGCCTTTGCGTATTGGATTTCGATCTGCAGCGACCCGGCGGAAGCTGGGGAATGTATGTTCCAGGCCATTTCTACCGAAAGAGCGATCGTCATTACGAAAACTATACCCCCGGCGATTACTGGCGAAGCGACAACCTCGTCGTTTATTTCAAATATTGGAAAACCCGGCAATTGAATTCTCCCACGATAGTCCACGTCTATCCCGGCCTTAAATGTATCGACGGTCATGCGGTATCGGACTTTCATGATATCAGCGAATTTGCTCGCGCAATGAAAGCCGCCGGCTGTGACGGCGAACTCTGCATCGACCTGCGGTTCATCGAATGGTGGGCCCAGTCCGCCGCAGACAAGCTCGCCGAGCTACGCAAAGCCGGCAAACCCATAAAGGGCGATTTGGGCTTTATGGCCCGGACGGTCAAACCCGTTGGACCTACATCGAATAAACCACTCGCCTCTTTCGCGAATCCGTCTCTCAGCTTTTGGCCCAGGCAAAAAAAAATTGGCCGCCGATCCTGCTCTTTCCGTAAGAAGAAATCGGCTATCCCACCATCAAGACCGCCGGCTATGAACATTTCATGCCCGTCCTCAAAAAAATGGTGGGCGATCGCGCCTTTCTGATCGATGACGCCATCGGCTACGGCATGCAGAACGAAATCGATCGCGGCGCACGCGACAATATCAAAATTCGCCAATATAACAACTGGACCGAACAGGGACTGGACCTCGCCCGCAAACAGAAAGCCGTCGTCCGAAGCTACAACATGGGATTCGGACGAGCCGCCTGGGGCTTGTATCAACAGCGTATCGATTCCACGGGCTGCCACCAATGGGCCGATCAGTGGGGCGATTCCCGCTCGCCCGAAAACGAAAGTATCTGCACGCGAATCGTCGACGGCAAAATCGTTACCTCGGTTTCCATGGAACGTGTTCGCGAAGGGTGTGACGATCATGCCTATTTCTATACCCTCGCCGTACTGGCCGATCGTCTGAAGCAAAAAAATATGATCCCAGCCGCCCAGGCCGCCAAAAGGTGCTCGCCGATCTCGTGGCCGACGTACCATTGAACCGCTACAAGTTTTTTAACTGCATACAGTTCAACTCGGATCAGCAGCTCGATGAACGCCGATGGCGCGTCGTACTGGCCATCCAGGACGCGCGTAGGGCCCTCGGCGAGAAGTGGGTTCTTGCGGAAAAAACGCTCCCCGGCACACCGGCCATCCTCGCCGTCGATTCCGTGCGCAAGGAAATCATCCAAACCGGAAAAATCCTCTACGCCCCTCTGAGCACATCGCCCGTTTCCCTGGACGATAAACCCGCCGACCGATGCTGGGCGACGAATCAGAATAGCACGGGCAATTTATGGTGGACCTGGAATACCGAGTCGCTCATGAGAGCACTCGCCGGCAGTCTCGAACAGTTCAAAAATAATCCTCCCCCCAGTAGCGCTCAGGCGCAGATCGCCTATGACGAAAAAGGTATCTACCTCCTCGCACAGTGCAATCACATCAACGAAAAAACCGCCCGCTCTGCCCATGGCGACGACGATGCCGACCTCTGGGAAGATGATTGCATGGAATATTTCTTTCAGCCGGGAAAAACCGGCGATCCTGCCTATCATCTCATTGTCAATGTGAAGGGCAAACGCGTATGGATGAAGGACGTCCAGGTTGTTCCCGATAGTGGTATTCAAACCGCGACCGTCAGTCCCATCAATCCCAGCGGCGGCTACAGTCAGGAAGTGTTCATCCCCTACAAGGCCTTCGGATTGAAATCGTCACCCGAAACCGGCACTGCCTGGCGCATGCAGGTGGGGCGTGAATTTCACTCGTATAACCAGATCACCTGCTGGGCACAGGTGCTGGAACGTTTCGATGAAGCAAACAGATGGGGCACGCTTATTTTCGGCGGCGCGATCGGTTCGGTATCGATTCAGGATGTGGATTTAGGCTCACGGTATCCGGGCCAAAACAGAATGACGGGAACCCTCTCGTTTGACGATTCCCTAAAAGTCGACACCGTAACCCTCATCATTTTCGATCAGGCCGATCGTAAAATCGCCGCAGAGAAGATCAACCGAAAAGCCGATCTTCGACTTGTGCCGTTTAGCCTTGACTATGTTGTTCAAAACTGGCGCAATCAGCCAAATGGCGCCTTGTCGTAACCGATCCGAACGAAAAAATCCTGGGTGAAGTTGCCGTGCCCATCCCGCTGCAGAAAAATACTGTCACACTCGACACCGTGCCGGCCCGGACAGTGCAGGGTGTTCCCATGGAAATGGAAATCACCATTTGCGTCGGCGAAGTGAGTCTGAAAAATCGAACGCTCAGCGGAATGTGGGTGTCGCCCTCCGGGGATCGGATCGAATTAAAAGGCATTGCCCTGGACCCAGCTTCGATTCGTCAGCGAATATGGATCGATTCTTCAGGTTTGAAACCCGGATTATGGAATATATCCTTATGGATCGAAGGACTGGAATCCGATCGCCGGAAAGCCGCTCAGGCGGTCGAAATCTTACCTTCGCCTGTAGTGGATTAGGCGGTAAAAGTAGATGTAGAGTGCATCGCGACGCACCATCTTTCTAATCGTAAAATGATTTATAAACCCGCCGTAGTTGATAGTGTATAATTTTCGTGTTATCTTTAATCTCAGCGAAAGGAGAATCTGATCATGAAAAATATTCTGTCTTATGCGTGCCTGGCCGTTCTGATACTTTGTGCGATGGGAAACAATCCGGCATCTGCCCAATTCATCGAATTAATGGGCTGGGGCAGTGGCCAGCCAACGAAAATCGTGCCCGATGCCGCGGATGTGGGCTTTACCGACATCACCGTCTGGAATCAGGATTCAGCCTATTTAAAATCCCTCATAGCCGAGGGCAAAAAATATCACATCAATATTTACGCCGCCCTCGGACTTTACGATGTGGCT
>CAYMXC010000359.1:0-3343 GCA_964394135.1 uncultured Phycisphaerae bacterium | reverse complement strand
CTGTCGAGTACTGGATGAAAATCAAGCTGTTTGTTTTTTTTTCCCTTTTGAGTGCGTGCCACGTACTGACGTTCGCTGACAGAATTTCAAATTTTACATCGTCTAAAACGATTTATGATTTTGAATTTGAAGGGAACACCGTATGGGTTGCAACATCGGGCGGCCTTTTTTATTATCACACGGAAACCGGCGATGCATTGCTGAGGCCAACCTCCCCCTCGTTTCCGGATCCATTTATCCGGGCATTGGCCACGGATGCATCAGGTAATTTGTGGGCTGCATCGCGAAACGGTTACCTTTTAAAGAGGGAACGCAATGGAAAAGAGCATACCTTTGACTCCTATTTTTCAGTGGGGTGGCATATTTATGACATCTGTCCGGTTGGTTCCTGCCTGCTCGTGGCCGCGGATAAAGGGGTCAGTCTGTTTGATACCAAAAAGGGAATTGCCGTAAAAAATGCGACAGAGATCAGTACGTTCACCTCATCCCAGATTTTCACCATTAAAATCTAGGACAACAAAATTTATCTTGGCGGAGAATCCGGAGTAGCTGTATTTAAAAAGTCGGCAGACAGTATCGTAAACGCTGTTTTTTACGACCCGTCCATCTGGAAGGTTGACCCCTCGTTTGAGGGACCCGTAAACAGTTTTCTTTCGGTATCCGGGGAAATTAAACCTCTTCCCGGGCCATCGGCCATATACAAATCTTCTGTAGTGCATGCAGATAGTACAGACGTAACCTTTCAAACGTCTAAACCCTATAAAAAAGCTTTAGCCACCACTGTTACCGCACTTGCGGCTAAGGGGAACAAGTGCTGGATAGGCACTGAAGAGGCATACTTTTTTATCTGGGACGGAAAGGATATGGTTTCAGCGACAATACCTGGGCCCTCATTTTTAGCCGTCAACAGGGTTCATGTAGATCGTTCGGGCACATTGTGGGTTTTGCCATACGGAGTTGCCACTCTCAGTGGGGCGGCAGGATCTCAACCATGGTGGCTTGGGATCAACACTTTTAACGGAACTCATTGGCGCTGCTACGGGCCGGCATACTATCCGGAAATGGGACACATGGCATCGGGCACAGGTTCGTTCGCCATAATGCAAAGCGCTGATGACAGGATGTGGTTCGGGTTCGAGGGCGGCTCCATAAAATGTTTTGACCCCTCTTCGGGAAAGTGGATGCATTATTGTACTTTCGGCCAGTCAGATGGAAATGGCGCGTTTGTAAAAAGGGAGGGCGCATGTCCGGAATTCGACTGGGGTAAATGTGACGCCATTGCCCAGGACAGCGCCGGATACATGTGGATCAGCAGTTGGAACAATTTCTGGGGCTCGCTGCTTTGTTATAAGCCGGATAAAAACGAATCCGGCGATCTGGCCGGGACCTACCGTCGATTTCCTCCCAAAGGCGACAAAACCCTTATTGTAAACATAAGCGCCATCGCGGTGGACAAAGAACAGAACATTATTTATGGCACTGATGACGGAGATCTTACAATCGCGCGTTATTCAGGCGATCCAATAAGCAGCGGCAACCTTGAGACCGTAAACAGCTTCAGCAATCTGCAGAAGGTCCATGACGCGATAGTCCTGGGGGACGGCTCGACGCTTGTCCTTACCGCAGGGGGTGTCCGGCGGTATGATCCCTACGGTGACACGCTTACCTATCTTGACACGACCCTTAGCAAGAATATTACTACTTTGGCCGTTGAGAACGATCATATCTATTGGTATGGAATTCCCGGAGAAGGTTTAACACGGTATGATATTTCGAGCGGCGAAAAAACCTTGTTCAGTGAGGCCCAGGGACTGGTTTCAACGCGGATCAATGATATTTTTATCGACAAAAAACGGGGTAATATCTGGTTGGCTACCGATCTGGGGGTTACACGGCTCTCTCTGGGTTATATTGCAAAGTCTTCGACCAGAATGGTTTCGCTTGCCTATCCCAATCCATTTTCTCGCCGCGCTCATGAATCGATCTGGTTTCAGAATGTCCCTCTTGACGCGACACTGCGGGTTCACAGCCTTAGCGGAAACGTCGTGGGTGTCCCCACGCTGGTGCGCAATGGGGAGGGCGGAGCCTTTTACCAATGGAAACCACCGTCAACAATGGCACCCGGGACCTATTTCTACGCAGTGGCGACATCGTCATCCCGGAAAACCGGTACGATTATTCTGACGCCGTGACGATCTGCAATTTTCGACACTGTGGACGGTTTCGCACAATTTCTGCCGCCAATAAGCGGGGTGTCAGTGCATGGTTGACGTATCGATTATAATTCCCACCAGAAACCGGCCGCACCTTTTGAGGCGGGCGCTTGCAAGTGTGGCCGCGCAGGGCGGCAACCTTTCTTTTGAGTGTATCGTAATCGATGACGGCGATCATTTGCAGGCGCAGAGCGTAAAGAGCGTGCTTCAGGAGTTTTGTTGTATCGGATTGTCTACCGGTGGCGGTCGCGGGGGATCGTACGCGAGGAACCTTGGGATCGATCGGGCAAAGGGTGATCTTGTGGCGTTTCTCGATGACGACGACACCTGGGAGCCGGCAAAGCTTTCAAGTCAGGCATCATTGATGAGGGATCGTTCCATTGCGCTCAGTTACACCGCAATAACAGTTGTTTCGCCGGACGGACGCGAACGCCACTCGTTCAGGACACCACGCTACAGTGATCAACGCCGGTCAATCATGAGCGGGAATTTTATCGGGACCACATCAACGGTCATGGTCCGGCGCGACGCATTGCTTGATGTGGGGCGGTTTGACGAGGCTTTGCCCGCACTTCAGGATTATGACCTGTACATAAGGCTTCTTTCGCGTTACCGCACCGGATGGATCAATGAGCCGCTCACCCGGTATCACGACGAAACTTCGCATGACAAAGTGTCTGCAAGCAGAGAAAGATTTATTGCCGCGCGCAAGATTCTCTCAATCAAGTATTGCAATGATCCGGATTTTCCACTTTTGCGTAAAAGTTTCCGTTCGATTGCGCTTCTAAAATGCATCCGTTCGCGTCGGTTTCTCATGGAAACAGTTTGTTTCTGGCTGGGAGGAAGATGGCGACCATGATTCGAGTTGCGCATGTCGTATACTCATACCTTCCGGTAACGCAGAACTGGATCTACTCTCAGTTACGTTTTAACCGGTCGTGCGATCAGAGCGTAGTAAGCCTAAAGTCCGAACAGACATTACAGTTCCCATGGGATCGGCGGTTTACTGCATTCGAACCATCTTCGCCCCTCTCTTTCGTTCGACTCATGCTTGCGCGGTACTGGATTGTTCAGCCGCGCAGGTTTTTTCGTTCGGCGCTTGAGGCCATCCGTCCTGATCTTGTCCACGG
>CAYMXC010000358.1:0-3348 GCA_964394135.1 uncultured Phycisphaerae bacterium | reverse complement strand
GCGCCGAAGGCACTCAAGATGATCGAAGAGGCCAAAGTCGATGGCAAGGGGATCCTCTATCCGCACACACGAGGCGGCGAACTGCAATTCGTGAAACACTGGGACCGTCAAAAAGAAGAATGTTTCATGAACGAAAATTTAAAAGCTTAAAAATCCAGAGGTTTACAGTTTTAAAAATCAAGTTGGGCAGGAATCCCCCTGCCCGGCAAATGGAGATTCGAATCATGAGCAAGACCTATTTTGGATTCGGCTTCGGGCCGATCCAGAGCGCACTTTTTTTGTTCGAGGCGTATCAGTCGAAAAATTTTTCCAGATTCGTCGTATCGGAAGTGGACCAGGCCCTGGTGGACGCGGTCCGAAGGAACAACGGAAGCTACACGATCAATATTGCCCGGAAGGATCGAATCGATCCTTTCACGCTTAAAGGCATCGAACTATATAACCCTCGAAACGATGCCGATCGGGAGAAACTGATCGAGGCGATCGCGACCTCGGATGAACTGGCCACCGCCCTGCCGAGCGTAAACATTTACAGCCTCGGCGAAGCCACCAGCGTCGTTGATATGTTATGCCGCGGCCTGGAACGGCGAACGAAGCCTTTCCCAACCATAGTCTATGCGGCGGAAAATAACAATCATGCCGCGGAAATTCTGCTGGACCATCTCAAGGGCCGCATCGCGCCGGATAAACTGGCTGGCGTACAGATTCTTAACACGGTCATCGGAAAGATGAGCGGCGTGATCACCGACGCCGATGAAATCAACCGGCTGAAACTTCAGACGCTGGCGCCCGGATTTTCAAGGGCTGTGCTCGTGGAGGAATTCAATCGAATCCTTATTTCACAGATCACGCTGGCTGGATATCGTCGAGGCATAGAGGTCTTCATCGAAAAGCCAGATTTGCTTCCGTTCGAAGAGGCGAAATTGTATGGCCACAATGCAATACACGCACTGATCGCGTATCTGGCGGATGCGAAGGAATATCGCACGGTGGCCGATGCCGGCGGCGATCGTAAGATCATGGACATCGCGCGCCATGCGTTCATCGACGAATCCGGGGCGGCGTTGATCAAACGCTATGCCCACCTGAACGACTCGCTGTTTACACCGGCGGGCTATCGGGCGTACGCCGAGGATCTGCTGGTGAGAATGGTGAATCCAAATCTCAACGATCTGATTTCACGCGTGGGACGCGATCACGTCCGAAAGTTGGGCTACGATGATCGCCTCTACGGTACGATGCACCTGGCCCTTAGTTGCGGCATCGAGCCGAAAAACATGGCTTTGGGCGCGGCAGCGGGCGTTTTATCCATGATCAAACGACAGGATAGTTTTGCTGCGCCGGTTGCGCATTTGCCGAAACAGGCCGGCGCATTGACCGAGACTACCTTAAAGAATCTGCTTCTCGGATTGTGGGGCAATAAGGCGGATCAATTTGCCCCTGCCATGATTTCGCTGACCTGGAACGCACTGCAAACGCTTCGTCAGGGCAAATAACAAGCGGCTATCTGAGTGTGGTTACGATCATGTTCCGAAAATGAGGTTTTGAAAATCAACATGAAGTTCAAATCGCTCTTCCTGAAAAATTACGCGTTTTCTCTCCTGTTGATCGGTTCCATCATCGCAGGTTCGGTTCTGGGAATCATTTTCAAAGACCGTTCGATCTTTTTCAAACCCTTCGGCGACGTTTTCCTCAATCTACTTTTCACCATCGTCGTTCCGATGGTGTTTTTTTCGCTCTCGTCGGCAGTGGCTGTCATGACCGACATGAAGCGTCTGGGCAGGATTCTGACCTGGATGATTTTTATTTTTTTCCTGACCGGCCTGATCGCTTCGATCATCATGCTGCTGGGAGTCCAGGTTTTTCCACCTGCCGCCGGGGTAACGTTGAATCTGAAGGCCGACGTTAATACCCAGCAGATGAAAGTTTCCGATCAGATCGTCAAAGCCTTTACTGTTTCGGATTTTGCCGAGATTTTATCCAAGAAAAACATGCTCGCACTGATCGTATTTTCCATTCTGACCGGTTTGGCGACTTCCGCGGTGGGTGAAAAGGGCAAGGCGTTCAGCCAGTTCCTTCTTGCGGGCAATGAAGTGATGGGCAAGGCCATTGCGTATATCATGTTTTATGCCCCGATCGGATTGGGCGCTTATTTTGCCTATCTTGTTGGCGTTTTCGGTCCGCAGCTTCTTGGCTCTTACTTCCGCGCGATCGTGCTGTATTATCCACTTGCCCTCCTGTACTTTTTTGCCGGTTTTACCTGTTATGCCTATGCAGCCGGCGGTCTCAAAGGGGTAAAATCGTTCTGGTCGAACATCATTCCAGCATCGCTGACGGCATGGGCGACCGGCAGCAGCGTCGCCACGATCCCCACAAATCTTGAAGCGGCGGAGCGGATCGGCATTCCCCGTGACATCAGCGAAGTGGTCATTCCAATCGGAGCCACCATTCACATGGACGGCTCGTGCCTGGCGGCGATGCTGAAAATCGGTCTGCTCTTCGGCCTGTTCGGTATGGATTTTACGAGCATGGATGCCATGCTAAAGGCACTGGGCGTAACTCTGCTCAGTGGAATCGTGATGAGCGGAATTCCCGGCGGCGGTTTTCTAGGCGAGCTGATGATCGTAACGCTTTATGGCTTTCCCATCGAGGCCCTGCCGCTGATTTCCATGGTTGGTACCCTTGTGGACCCCCCTGCTACGATGGTCAACGCCATCGGCGACAACGTATCCAGCATGATGGTCGCACGCGTCCTGGAGGGAAAAGAGTGGATGATAAAGAAAGTTCATGGTTTATAATTTCAAATACTAAGAGAAGATGGGATTTGTGTTTTTACTTTCCTTGAAAAATAGTTCATTTTTAGTGCGTGCGTGGCCATAAGAGTCTGAAGGACCGTAAGATATATAAGCGAGTTGAAAGGTTGTACAAATTGTACGATTTGTAAGGTTTGTAAGGTGGCAATGGATTCAGGGCTTTGATCTGATGATTTTCTGCAGGCGATTTTTCGTTGCAGGCCTGCGTTAGCGTGGCCGGCAGATGTCCTTCCAGATAAACATAACACATTTTTGTGGAAAAGCAAATCGGTGGAAGTAGACATTTTGCGAGAATGGCCTATATGACGGCTTGGCTGAGGGTTAGCGGGGAAAATATTTTTTACTTTTCAAAAATCGGTGGTTATTTCGCATTTTGAGGATAAAGACGGCGGGGTCATAACCCGCCTACAGGTCAAGATTGGTTCGTATTTCATAGTTCATAGTTCATAGTTCGAATTTCGTGGTTCGAAGAGAAGATGGATTCCCGCTTGCGGGACTGTTGCCAAAGTCGGAAGAGGTGGTATATTTTAAAAAG
>CAYMXC010000357.1:0-3357 GCA_964394135.1 uncultured Phycisphaerae bacterium | reverse complement strand
TTTTGAATTCCGTGGGCGGGCGGGGCTGTGGGGGTTGGGGGGGGGTGTGGGGGGTGGGGGCTCGGTGGCGGGGTGGGGGAGGGTTAATGGTTCTTCGGTTTGGTTGTCTGTGACGATGGCGAGGATGGCGGATTTTTGGCGTGGGGCGGTTGCGGTGAAGGTTACGGTGATATCGACGGAGGCGTTGGGGGTTAGCGCGGTGTGGTTGGCGCCTGTGAAGGAGAAATTGGTTGAGTTGCTGACTTCGAGGTGGTCGATGGTGAGGTCGTAGGTGCCGGTGTTGGTGATCGTGAGGGTTTGGGTGGCGGATTGGTTCAATTCGACGACGCCGAAGTCGATACTGGATTTTGAGGCGGAGATTTTGGGGGCGACGGCGCGTTTTCCGGCGCGGTAGTAGCGGGGGTAGTAACAAGAATTAAGAATGGCAGCAGCGTTGGCGAAGTCGCCGGTAAAAGTGCCCGATTGTTCGACGACGGGGACCTTGATGATCTGGTTCTGGTATTGCATGGCGATGAATTGATCGTCGCCGCTGAAGGAAGCGAAGCCGAAATCGGTGGTGGGGTTGGTTTCCTGGGCGACGAGTCCGGTTTGGCCGGTATTTAAGTTGATGATTTGAGTTTTAAAGGTTTTGTCGGTATCGTTCCAGACGTCGACGGCGACGAGCCAGTCCTTGGTATTGGCGGCGGCGGGGTTTCCGATGTGGACGCCCTGGGTCTGGCCTGGTACGAGACTCTGGATATTGCCCGATTGAATATCGAGGACGCCGATACTCCAGGTTTGAACGGGCTGTTGATCGTTACCGAGTTTGACTTCATTTAAGGCATCGAAAATGATGCGTTTTCCGGAGAGGTCGAAGTCGATGACGTCGGCGTATTTAAGGGTTTTGACGGTGAGGTTGTTGTCCGAGGGCAGGTGGAGTTCGATGACTTTGTTGGAATTGCCGGTGTTGTCGTTCATGTCGAGCAGGTAGAGCTTATTGTCGTTGTCGGTGGTGGTGAATGCGAAATATCGGCCGTCTTGAGAGCCGCCGATGGTTCGGACGTAACCGTCAAAAGTGACGGCCTGATCGTAAACGGTGTCGGGGGATAAGGCAGCGAGGCGCAGATTATTCGTCGCGTCGACAAAGAGGACACCGATGCCTTCCTGAGTGGGAACGGGCCGGGTGTTTTTGATCGGGTGTGAGGAAATCTGATAGGGGGTACCCCCGTTTTGCTGTCCGCCGAGGTAGGACCGACCGTTGTATTCGTAGATAAAGACGATCCCGTCGTTGCCCTGGATAGGAGCGACGTTTCCGCTGTCGTTGCCGCCGGTTCCGTCGGTTCCCTGGACGCCGACGGCGTTCCATCCGGCGATGACGGCTTGCACTTCGGGAGAATCCGCACCGTAGAGTTCCTCGGCGCTCTGGACGGTGGCGAGCCTGGCGTCGGAGAAGTTGCCCTGGCGAGTCAGGTGAGTGGTCAGGGCGCGGTAGAAGATTTGTTCGGTTTTGGCTCGACCGATACTGGAAGAACCGAGTCCTTCTGCGATCATGTAAGCGGCATGGCCGGGGATGGTGGAGTTGATGTGGACGCCGCCATTATCCTCGTTGGAGGAGAGATTACGATATTCATTCATGTGGGCCGGTTCGTACCCGATGCCCGCTTGCTTGGCTTGGAGGCTTTCCAGACCGTCGTGGGGGCTGGCGAGGCTTCGGCAGAATCCGGGGCTGACCTTGACGATGTCCTCGCCCAAGGTCCAGTCATCGCGATCGACCATGCAGGCGAAGATATCGGAGAAGGCTTCGTTCAGTGCGCCGGACTGGTACATGTATTCGAGATTGGCGCTGAAGCTGGTCACGCCGTGGGTAAATTCGTGAGCGGTAAAGTCGAGGGCCTTGGCCATGGAGTCCATTTGTCCGCTGGCTTCACCGAAGAAGATCATATTCATTCCGGGGAACCAGCCTGCGTTACCGGCGAGGCTCTGCCCGCCACAGTGGATGACGCCGATGGAATTGAGGCCCTGATTGTCGATGGATTTTCGGTTGAAAGTGGTGCGGTAGTAATCCTGGACTTTTCGAAGCGAGTCATAGACGCCGACGGCCACGGGATCCCAGCCGGTACTTCCGGAAAGGACAAAATAGAGGGTGGCGTTGGTACTGGCGGTCGGATCGGCGCCGTTGCAGGTGAGGACGGCGATATTTCCTTTTCCGGGATTATTGGGCAGGTTCGGGATTTGAAGGTGCATGGCTTGAGTGGTATCGATCAGTGCGTTATAGTTTCCCTGCTGCCAGACGGGGAAGGAGCATTGCCGGCCGAAAGAGTCGGCGCCCGAGCCGTCGATGCTGACGCGTCGGGAATCGTTGTATTTCTGTAGGATTTGGCCGGTGCGTGCGTCGATGAAGAGTTTCCATGATTCGTGATTACAAACGGCGGAGATCTCGTAAGCGAGGTGTGGGGTTTTGAGATTATCGAAGAAGATGACGAGCTCGCAGGTCGTTGAATCGTCGAGTTGGCCGAGATCGGTTTTAGCGAGGTCCAGGGCTTGCTGATTGGTGAGGGCAGGGGTGACGTCGAGAGTGGGTGAGGGTTCGATTCGACCTTCGATGAGGTAGACGGAGTTGTTTTGGTCGAGATGGACGAGGATTTCCTTACCCGAGAGGGGGACGGATTTATAGATTTGCTGGAATTTGACGTGTGTCAGACCCTGCTCGTCGGTGAATTCGTTTATTTGTCGAAATTCGGAGTTTGCGTCGGTGATTTTAAGCAAATCGCGATATTCCTGAAGGCCGGCGAGGGGGATATCGGCGATTTTTGCATTTTTGGGAGGCGAAAAGAGGTTTTGGGCTTTAATAAAGACGGCGGTGCCGTTGGTTTCGTTGTAGGCGACCTTTAAGTCGGGAAATTGGGATTTATAGGCGATGGTTTTGGCGGATGTTGAAGAAAAAAGGACGCGTTTTGCGGTGTTCGCGGGGATCGGGGGTTTTCGTTCGGAAGCGGTTAAGTTCTGGGAGACAGCTTTGGCAGCGTTGAGGGAATTTTGCATGTTGGCGAAAAGTGCGCCGAGTTGAACGTTGGATGCGGGCCGGGTTGTCGGGGGCGAGGAATCGGCTGGGGTGAGGGTCATGGAGAAGGACAATGGTGAGAGCGTGAGCGTCACGATGGTTAATATGATAAAGGCGAATTTTTGAACTTTATACATTTTATTATCCTTTTTTGGGTTATGATCTTTTTTGGCTTGCCAGTTAGTTAGGAAAAATAGTAATCACGCGGGGCGGAAAATTCCAGAGAAAATGCAGGTAAGGAGTCGCAGGCAGGTAAAGAGAGGGGAGGAGTTTATAGTGGAATTCAAAATTAGTTGAGGTATTTACAAAAAGGGGGG
>CAYMXC010000356.1:0-3376 GCA_964394135.1 uncultured Phycisphaerae bacterium | reverse complement strand
TAGCCGGTGGGCGTACAATTCATTTAACAGTCAGACACTTTTAAAACTCTTAAAATCACTTTTGCATACAATGGCAATAGAAACGTTACAAAAAATTGATCGATTTGATGTCCTTGAGAACCTGGGCAAGGGGGCGAAGTCGTCGATCTGGAAAGTTCAGGACAGTGCGTCGGGCCAGATATATACACTCAAGCGGGTGGTCAAAGAAAGTGAAGACGACAACCGCTATTTCGAACAGGTTGAAACCGAATATGCCGTCAGCAAGCATTTTAACTCTCCTTACCTGCGTAAATCCATAGAACTTCGACGCATTCGCAAATGGCTCAAGACCCAGGAACTGCTTCTGGTCATGGAATATGTCGAGGGGATCAATCTCAAGCAGGCCAATCCCACGGACATTGAGGAAATCGTCGATATCTTCGTGAAGGTGGCCCGCGGGCTGGCCAGTCTGCACACCGACGGCTACGTCCATGCGGATATCAAACCGAAAAATATCATCGTCGTTCCGCGAAATGGAATCAAGATCATCGATTTTGGGCAGAGCTGTCCGATCGGCCATCGAAAGGAACGAGTCCAGGGAACACCTGATTACATGGCGCCCGAGCAGGTGGAACGGGGTTTCCTAGATCAGCGGACCGATGTATTCAATCTTGGTGCTACCCTTTATTGGGTCCTTACCAACAAAAATTATCCTACGACGATGCGGAATACCAACGGCGGCGGAAACGAACTGGCCAGTGCTCCTAACATACGAGCTATCGAAAAACCGATCGATTTGAATCCCCAATGCCCTACGTCGCTCTCGCGACTCGTGATGGATTGCTGCAACTATAATCCCAAGGAACGGCCGGAAAATATGCGTGAAGTGATCGCCCGGCTGGAAGTGACCCGCCATTTATACCAAAAACAAAAGGCATCGGCTGTGCCGGAAGCCACTGGCGCGGAATCTGACCAGAAATCGAAACCCGCACCGCAAAATGATTACGAGCCTGACGAACACGACGAGCATGATGACGATAGCGGCGATTTTGAAAAATTCATTGAAAGCATCCTCTAGAATCGATTGTTTCTGGACTCAATGCCTTTAGACGGTTTCGAGATTTTTTTTAAGTTTTAAAATGGATTGTCCTTCTGCAGAGCAAATCTTGGATATTCTTGACCAGGCGTCGGAGGTAACTCGCCAGGATCCGTATCGGCAAGGCCATCTGATCGTATTGCCGAATTACGGCCAGGTGATCATGACGGGCGATTTTCACGGCTGTCTGGATAATTTCGCCCGCCTGGAGTGGTTTGCGGATTTAAAACGATGCTCCCAGCGTCACGTTGTGATCCATGAGCTGATTCATACCAACGGCAGTGGCGAATCGGAAGACGGTTCCTGCATGCTGCTGGTACGGGCGGCGCAGTGGAAAATCGAGTATCCCGATCAGGTTCATTTTCTCCTTGGCAATCACGATCTGGCCCAGTTGACTGCTCGCGAGATATCCAAGGGTGGGGCGGCCAGTATCGCGAATTTCAACCGGTGGATTGTGTCACGATACGGTGAGGCCAACGGCACAAAAGTCATTGAAAAAATCGGTGAATTTCTCGCCACGCTTCCCGTTGCCGCCAGATGTCCGAATCGGCTGTGGCTGTCGCATTCCCTGCCGGGGCCTTATGCGATGGATAATTTCGATTTTTCCATCTTCGACCGGCAGTGGCAGTGGGATGACTTTGTTCCTCGTGGCAGTGTCTACGAAACGGTATGGGGACGCGGTCATACCGCCCAGCAGCTGGCGGACCTGGCGGAAATATTGAAGGTGGATTATTTCATCCTGGGCCATCAGCGCCAGGATCAGGGATATATGGTTCAATGGGAGCGATTGATTATCCTCGCCAGCGATCATGGTCTGGGATGCTTCATGCCGATCGATCTGTCTACCAGCTACACCTTTCCCGATCTGGTTCGTCGGATCAAATTTTTCTACGATCTGCCGGAAGTAAAAGTGTAGGGATTTAAAGGTGTAATCTCGGATTTCCCGTTGTCGTTCTCCGATTTTACTGGGTAATCGCGATGATGCGCGCGGCGAGTTTGGCAGCCAGGAATTCCGTAACCACCTGCCCGCTGATCGGCAACACCTCAACAATGTCGGCCGCGACGATTTTTCGTTTCTTTGCCAGAGCGGCCAGGAGTTTCTGTATGTGATACCAGTTCAGGCCGCCCGGTTCCGGTGTGCCAGTTCCCGGTGCGATGGACGGATCAAGCCCATCGATGTCGATCGTAACGTAGACTTCATCGGTCAGAGCCTCCACCGACCGATCGATCCACTCGTCATTGTCTGCCAGACAGATGGACTCGGCGGTAAAGATGACCGGTCGGGTCTTTTTCAGATATCGAAATTCCTCCTCGGAGATATTCCGTATGCCGGCGGATACGGTTGGGATTCCCATTTCATGGATTCGCCGAATGACGCAGGCATGGGAATACGGGCTGTCCTGCCAGCTTTGCCGCATATCTAGATGGGCATCGATGTGAAGAACGGACAATTTGCGGTGTTTGGTTTGAACGGCACGGACCAGCGCACTGGAAATCGAATGTTCGCCACCAAAGGCGAGCAGGAACTTACCGTCATTGACGACATTTTTCGCATAACGATATATCCGCTGCATTGCGAATTCAGGCCCGCGGGCGTCGGGCTCCAGGGGTTCGAGCGTGGTCACGCCGGGGTAAAATATTTCTCTGCCGAGGTTCGGATCGAACAGTTCAACCTGTCGGGATGCGGAAATGATGGCGAAAGGTCCTTCCCTGCTACCCGTGCGGTACGAAACGGTAGCATCATAGGGAACGGGCAAAATCGCATAGCGGGATTTTTTATACAGGCTGAATTCTTCGGGAAGACCTAAAAAATTGAAAGGTACCGTGTTCATCGCACATGACCTCGTAAAAGAAAAAGCGGGCCTTTTGAAGCCCGCCTCGATTTTAAACATTTTTGAAGATTTTTTCCCAGATCCTGCTGGCCTCGGGATTTTTCCGCGTCGCATCGAACATCGATTCCATCAGGTCCTTGCGCTGCTGGTACAGGCGTTTGGGTTTCCGTGGTTTATTGCGGGTGATCACATATTGGCAGAGCAGGGGGAACGTGATCGACGCGCAGGAGTAGACCACGACGTGATTGATGTCTTCGTTTTTGAGTTTGCCCCAGCTCTTGGCTTCCGACGGCGTGGCCCCCGACAGTCCGCCCCATTGCGGTGAATCGGTGGTCAACTGGATGAAATAATCGTGCCCGCCGGAGTGACGGGGATCTTTGAGTATCTGCCAGAGCGTGGGTTGCGTCTGCATGTAAAAGTTATTCGGCCATCCGCCGCCGATTTCCACCCCGCCAAATATCTAGGAGGC
>CAYMXC010000355.1:0-3379 GCA_964394135.1 uncultured Phycisphaerae bacterium | reverse complement strand
CCCCTCTACCCGGGAGACATAACTCTCCGTAAAGGATTCACTGGTCAAAAAGTAATCATAATTTCGATTTTGTTCACTGATTTTATCCAGTATTTTCCAATTTCCCTGCGTCCACCAGGTTCCGCCCCCCGGAAGATGCGGATGAGATGGATCATGGCACAAAACGGCGCCACAGGCGGAAAGCTGATCGAGATAAACTCCGTTGGTGTTATAATCCTGAATCAGCTTTTTCGCTACCTCCGCAATCTTATTCTGCCAAAATGGGCTGGCGGGACACATTACTGCAAAAGGTCTTGGAACCGCGGAATATTCTTCCTTCGCAATCATACCGTTCATCATTTTCACCGCGGCATCTACCGCCGGCTGTGTTCCAAAGCTTTCAACGCTCATATCCCATATTCGCGTGTTGATATAAGGCATGATCTCAAATTTTTCTTTTTGCACTTTTTCCGTTACACTGGCAAATCCCGGTTTGGCAGGAAAATATTGAGGATTTGCCAGATTGCAGTCATGATTTTTAAGCAACACCTTATTATCAGGGGAATTCCGGGTATATGGATTGGGAAAAACTGTTTCATAAGGTACATTCTGCCACGTATACCAATGTCCCACCATCGGGAGATTGAAAAACCGATGCGCTTTATGGATGTCTTTTTCTACCCGCTCCGGATCGCCCCACAAAGTCATCCACAAACAAATCTTTTTGAACTTTTCGGAGACATTTTTGTCTTCCAATATCCAGCCTTTTCGGCACCAGGGTTGTTGAATGGCCCAGGTTCGATAGATTTCGGCGGCATCCCACCAATCTCCATCAAAAGCGGTTAGAACGGCTGGATAACTCATAGCAAAACCGTTTCCAGCTTGTCCAATGTCCTGCGGGAAATTTTTCAGATAGTAATTCATAGCAGTTCTGGATTTTGCCGGTTCAAACTGTAACCGTTTCAACCAACATTGCGAATCATAAGCTGCCAAATATAATCCGCCGCATTCTCCATAAATGCCGGTAAACTGCATGGATTGACTGGCGGAGGGATAGGGAAAATCCTCCCAATAGTTATTCGGCAACCCATTTTGATATGGATTTTGAATAAGCTTACCTGTTGTCCTTGGCCAGATGATATTATCCTTATTTGGATTCTTACTTAGAGGTCCAATCCCGCCGATAACCGGAAAATCTACCTGTGTCAGAGTCGAGGATGATTTGTTTTGAACCGAAATCTGCATGTAAACCAAAGGATCGCCGGATACGACGCGAAAAGTAGCGACAACATCGAACGGATGATTTTCCGTAGCTGTCCACCGATATGTCAGTTTATGTCCGGCTGTCGCGACAACCGAAATTTCTGCGGAAACCTGATTATATTTCTGTGGTGTAATAACCGTTGTCCGACCATCGGGAGTCTGCAAATAAATACGCCAAAGAGGAAGTCTTTCAGTCCGGCCGCCGAGAATATCTTTTACCGCGTTTTTGGAATTTTGGATTTGATCAAAAAAAACGTTGCCACCTTTTTGCTCCAGCACCACTTTTACTGAAGATGTTTGAAGGATAAAGACCTGATTATCTTTGACGATCTGACCGAAGCCGCAGGGCAAAGCGATCAGACTGAGGGCCATTAAAAGGAGAATCTGAAATTGAATCTTCATCTATTGCACCTTAAACGAAAAGAGTTTGCCGTTATCCATCAGGAATCGCAATTTGATCTTTTTTCCGCGAATCGACCAGAAGTCTTTCATGTTTTTCCAGGTGACTTTCGCAGCCAGTTGATCACCGGAAATCGGCAGACAGTCTTCAGCGGTAAAACCGGAAATCGGTTTTCCGTTCTCATCAAGGATTTCAACTTTAAGCTGACCTTTTACTTCGCAATTGACAGTCAGTTGCTTGCTGCCATAGCACACCAACGTTTTTGTGAGCAATTCACCCTTGCCGGAAGTCTCAAGAGAGATAAAACGGTCTTTTTTAATTTTAGCTAAACCGATGGCCCCTACTTCAACAGGGCTATCGTGACGCACAGAACACCCACCGAAATAGAACCATAGTTCATCGCCCATTGCAATAGGGGGTGTACTGGAAGGTAAGACCATTTTGCTATCCCAGTCCTTTTCACTCCCCAGTTGAATAAAGGGTTCTCGAACGGGACTTCGAAACCATTTCCGGCCGTCACGACTATACACCAACTGCACATCACAGGTTTCTGTGGTTTTGGGATAATATAGTCTCACCAATCCCAACCACATGGATTCATAAGAAAAGCCGATATTGTAATACATTTCGGTTTCCGGCCGCGGATCACGGGCATCCGCTTGAAGGCTGAGGACCGGATATGTCCAATGCAAAGCGTCATCGCTTTCGCTATAGAATCTGGCTCGTTTTCCGAGATGGCTTGTTTTGACAAATGCGATAAACTTCTCTCGTCTCTCATCCACACAAAATGACGACGCATCTCCTCCACTAATTTCCCATGCGTACTTTTTCCCCTCCCCCAGATACAGGATCGGTCGATCCTGGACCATAGTCCAATGAATGCCATCTGGCGAATAGTAAAGATAATGTCCGGGAGGATATTTATATCCCAAATTTTTATATCCCCCCTTATAAGGCCATGTTCCATTATAGACCGTCATTTTGTATTTTTTGGCTGAGTCACTCTCCCATGAAGCTTTCAGTAAACAGACACTATCTAGATGGCTGCCGTGATGCCGAATAACGATGTTATTTTTTTTCGAGCCGTTAAACTCGATTATACCCAAGTTGGGTTTTTCCCAATGAATTCCATCTTTTGAAGTCGCGTAACAAATGAAGGAATTGTCGGCAGTAGGAATATTACTTCCCGGTTGACGACATTCTTCAATCGCCCCCGTCCAATACCACATTTTAAAAATGTGGTTTTCACGAATGACCGAGCCAAACAGAAATATCTGTTTATATTCCCATGGTTTATCGGCCTTCACGATCGGGTTCTTCGAATATTTAATTACCGAATACATACGCCGTTGTAACCCTTTTGACTGATCAATCAGGTAATCATCGATAAACAACTGACTGGCAGGACCGATTTCGATAATGTCTGGTGCATTGGGGCCTTCTCGCCCGGAATGAACTGCAGACAAGGCCGGAGAAGAATTCTTTGGCTGATCCACTCTCACAGACGCAACATCCCATATCGTTTCATGGTTCCCGCCATGTCCATCGCCAAAACCTGCATCGCTGTAGGGGTATCGCCGTGGATCGCCGGTAGACATCTCCTTAACGTCAATGATCTTTTTACCCTGCTGATCTGTAACAACAAAATCGGCTTTATCCGGAGTACATGGAAGAATCGTTATCCGATATGTATGCCACTGCGACCAGTCCATCTCGAGCTGCCTTCCGACCGACAAA
>CAYMXC010000354.1:0-3387 GCA_964394135.1 uncultured Phycisphaerae bacterium | reverse complement strand
CGGATTTATCGAACAAGCAAAGGCAAAGCCTGAAGCGTGATAAAGTTTTAATCTGTGCAATGAATTACTACTCCTGCCCCTTCCGCGTCGGCAGCCATCACTACGCATACGGTTTCAAAAAACTAGGCTACGACGTCGCGTTTCTCTCAAAGCCCCTCTCGCCCTGGCATCTGCTGCTGGCCAAAAACAAAGAGCGAACCGACCGCTACGAAATCTGGAAACAGGGCGGACTCATGCAAGACGGCATCTGGTCGTACGTGCCGATGTCGCTGGCGACGCCGAACCGAGCACCCCTGCTGCGAACCAGACTCTGCATGGAAACCTGGCAGCATCTGACATATCCGAATATTGTGCGTCTGCTTCGAAAACAGGGCTTCGGAAAAGTCAAACTGATCTGGTTCGACAACCCCGTCTTTGGTTTTCTGCTCCATACAATCGAACACGACCGGTCCATCTTGCGAATCGCCGACTATCTGAGAGGCTTCCCGGACTGCTGGGATGCCCTGGCGGAAAAGGAAATCGAAGTCGCCTCCAAAGTCGACAGGGTCATCTATACCGCCAACAGCTTAAAACCGAAATTTGCCGGCTTGATCGACGAGCGAAAAATTACTTTCGTTCCCAACGGCGTCGATATCGATTTTTTCGAAAAAGCGGACAAAAATTTTCCTGAAGAATTCAAGGA
The DNA here is from genome assembly GCA_964394135.1 of uncultured Phycisphaerae bacterium. Classification (GTDB taxonomy): domain Bacteria; phylum Planctomycetota; class Phycisphaerae; order JAAYCJ01; family JAAYCJ01; genus CAYMXC01. Next base: position 2,705 of record CAYMXC010000354.1, on the reverse strand, counting down.
CATCCCTCAGCCGCGAATCACCTACGTCGGCGCAATTGACAAATGGTTCGATGTGAACCTGCTGGTCAGTGCCGCCCGACGGCTCGAACAGTGCAGCTTCGTGGTGATCGGCCTGGCACGAATGGACGTCTCGCCCTTAAAGCAGGTCCCAAACATTCACCTGCTCGGACCAAAACCCTATAATCGCGTGCCGCAATTCCTGGCTCATTCGCAGGTCGGCATGATCCCCTTCACGCGAAATGAATTGGTTGAACACGTCAATCCGATCAAACTCTACGAATATATGGCCTGCGGCCTGCCGGTGGTCAGCACCTCCTGGCAGGAACTCAAAACCATGGGCAGCCCAGCCATCCTCGCGGAAAACGAATCGGAATTCGTCGCAGGCCTGGCCCAGGCCATGACGCAGACCAACGCAGCCGACGCATATCGCATTTTTGCACAAAATAATTCCTGGCAAAAACGACTGGAGACGGTGCTGGAGTTAATATGAACCTAAGCGACAAACGCATACTGATAGATGACGGCTTGATGCTGGCGAGAGAAAACCCCACGGGCATCGGGTGGTATACGCTCAACCTGATTCATCAATTGCCGAAACTCGGATTGACCGTCCATCACGTAAATTACAGCCACATGTTTTGCCGTCTGCCTACGCCAATCAAACGGCTGATATACCTCGCCTCGGCGTTTCGAAATTGCGCGCGAACCGACGTGGACCTGATCCATTACACCAACTTTTACGTTCCGCCACGACATCACCGGGCTCATGTCCTGTCCACAGTGCATGATCTGACCGCATTGCATTGTCCGCAAACGCTGACATACAATTATCGTGCCTATTCACGCTTCGCCGTCCGATGCGCTGTCCGATACGCCGACCAAATCCTTGTACCCTCCGAAGCGATCAAAACCGAATTGCTCGACCGATTTTCTTCCATCCATGAAAATCGCATTACCGTGGTTTACCAGGATGTGAGGGATTTATTTTTCGAAGCCGGAAAAACCGATTTCACAGGCGAAAGAGAACATTTCCTCTACGTCGGCGTACTTGAAAAGAGAAAAAATCTCGAATTTCTGATCGGCGTTTTCCAGCGATTCCGCGAAAAATATCCCCACGCCAAACTGGTGTTGATCGGTAAACCTGGTTACGGATACGATCAAATCGCTCACGCCATCGCTCAATGTCCCGGCGCAATCCATCACAACTACATGCCGGACAATCAGCTGCTGGACATGTACCGCCGGGCATACGCCGTCATCATGCCTTCGATCTACGAAGGATTCGGACGACCGGTGATCGAAGCCATGGCGATGCACCTGCCCATCATCGCCTCGGATATCCCCTCAAATCGCGAATTGCACTCCCGCCATGGAAAAATCATGTTGTTTAACCTCACCAGGCCCGACGAACTGGTCGATCTGCTTAAAAACACGCTGACTCAACATCCGGACAGGATTGATTATGGCAACTTGGAAATCTACCGAACAACCGCCGTCGCACAACGTCATCTTCAAGCCTATCTAAGCTTATTCCAGGCCTAAAATCTTCCGGAATCGTGCCCCTTCCTTATCGGGATTATGATGAGTTTCAACGTAACTCCTGCCACGCATCGCGACATGTTCGTTCAACTCGGGATTTTGAAGCAATTCAACCACCTGATCGGCAAATTCCCGATCGTCCCGGGCAATCATGATATTGTCGCGATGCCGGATTGACAATCCTTCCGCTCCAACGGGCGTCGTAACCACCGGAAGCCCAAGGGCCATCGCATCGATGATCTTGGTTTTGATGCCGGTGCCGAAATAAATGGGAGCAACGAAAACGCGAGTGGACTTCAGCTCATCGGCAAAATTCGCTACAAAACCGGTAAATGTTATATTCTCCTTGTAGCGGGAAGCAAGCTGAACGATACTCTCCGGAGCATTGGACCCGATGATCTTGAAATGAACTTCGGGCACCCGGCTGATAATATGCGGAAAGATGTTTTCAAGAAACCCCTGCAGCCCCACCTGGTTATGTGGAATATTCAAAAGACCCATGAAAGCGATCGTCGGCCTTTCGCCGGCCTGTGGCGGCAAACGATCGATCGGATGAACCCGAACCGTCGGATAAAGATAATGAACGCAGGCCTCTTTGACGCGAGCCTCCAATTCCTTCTTTTCAATAGGAGAAACCAGAATGACATGATCGAATGCACGGGCAAGATTGTTTTCCCGGCGAAAAACCAGCCGCGATTCCAGCTTGGCAAGTGATCGGGCAAACAGACCGGAACCAAGCCACTTGAACATACGCGGCATCTTGTCCGCAAAATTACCAAGAAGATTGATATGCCCGCCCGTCTCCATGATTCGATAGCGCTTGGACAGCAGGTCGTCCGCATCGAAAACCTTCAGAATGGGCGATGCCAGATATTCAAAAAACTGAGCGGTCCGAACGGAATCGCAATAAATCACGTCCGGCTTGATTTTTTGAGTCAACTTTTGCAGCCGGTAGTGCGAACGGGCAGAAAAAAACAAACTCTCCTGAAGCGATCGGGTACCAAAAATAAAAGTCCGGGCAAAAACATTGAACAGACACATTAACGGCCCCGGAAGATCGAGAATAACCACTCTAACGATTTTAGAATAAAGCTTTGTAAGAGCTTCTATTGTTTCCTGCAAATTATCCCACTTGTGTTCCGGTTCAAATACCACCAGGTGAATCT
>CAYMXC010000353.1:0-3403 GCA_964394135.1 uncultured Phycisphaerae bacterium | reverse complement strand
GTTTCGACCTCTGCTGGCCGTACCTGGTTGCAGTTGGATGGCAATATTTACGAGTTATCCTGTGTATTGCCTGGGGCTATGGTCCCAGTCCCGAATTCTCATCAGCTCTACCAGGCCGGTCGGTGCCTGGCCTTATATCACGTTTTAGCAGGTAATTTTGGACATCCTGGCAAAGAGGGTTTTCTGCCCGAAGATCATATCTCCGTTCTCCAGCCATTATTGGACGACCTTTCCGTATTGGCAAAAGACCAGAGCCGGCAGGAAAAAATCGCTGCCATTCAGCGTCAATTAGATACCTTAGCTATTCTCGCACGCAACGGCCTGCACGATTCTCTTGAAAAATCGATCATTCACGGCGATTTTCATCCTGGCAATGTGCTGTTCAAATCCAATCAGGTTTCCGCTGTATTGGATTACGATTACGCAGCTCGCGGTCCTATCCTGCGGGATATCGCCGATGGTCTGGTTTTCTTCGCCGCCCGCCGGGCACGGAATTTCGATCCAAATGACATCTGGTCCCTCACGCAGGCCTGGAAACCCGATACACCTCGCGCGGTCGAATTTTTGAAGGGATATACTACCGTTCGTCCGCTTCCGGAAGACTGGCCGATGATCAATTACCTGCTGATTGCACGGTGGCTGCAGGTCAAATTGCGAGGCTCGCGAAAAGTCCCCGCGGAGCAAAAATTGGATTTTGTCCTCGTCGATTTGCCGGAAATGATCCACTGGCTTGAACAGCAGTTCCTGAGCTGGCTGACGGAAGTGATCGAGGAAATTTAGCCTTTTCCATAACAAGAAGCAGCCCGAAACAGCCCGCCGGTGTAGCGATTTCGAATCTTCCACCATATTTTTCATCCAATACTTCCGATAATATCCCGTTTGTCTGTGTTGAAAAGATTTCCCTTCGATTTCCCTCTTTTGACATTTCAGATTTTCCGTGAAAAATGTATACTGTAGTTACGTGAGAGTTAGTGGAGTGAGAAAATGGCAGGTTCAAACCAGGAGCCCAATCTGCGCGATACTGTCGATATCATCTGGGTCGGACGCGCCGACATCGATCCTTACTGGAATCGATGTTCCGATCTTTTCAATATTTGTAGCTTCGATACTATCTATGATGCAATGGCCGAAGTTTTGACCGGACTCAGGGCCGGTATTCTGGTCGTAAATTCGGCAACAATCGGACCGGAATGGGAAACCATGGTTAAGACTTTGCTCTCCCAGGACTTTTTCCGTACTGTGTACGTCTATGGCACGACAAAAAGATTTCCAACCGCAAAAGGAACTCGTAACGGCGATGGACGGTTGATTTTGATCGGAAATGACCGGGAATTGCTGTATTTGCTGACGAAAAATCCCTCTTGCGGGGCGATACGGTCGGCGGATGAAAAGTCCGTCGAAGAAGATGGAAAAGAAGTCGCGGAACATTCAAACCACCTGGATGCGGCGGCAGGTGCATCGGAAACACTGAATTCGCCCGAGACGACCTGGCCGACCGAACCGCCTGCGTCGGAGGCGGAGGTTTTTACCGCTTCTTTTCCTGAGCAGCCTGAGATCAAAAGCGAAGCGCCTTCTGCCCAGGCGGAAAATTCGTTTTCGATAGCAACTCCGTTTATGGCGATGGAGAGCGAAGAATTTCAAGCCGCCGAACTGACGCGGGAGGAACTTCAGGCCTTGCTGGGACCGGACACTGAACCGGAAAATCCGCAAAAGAAGGAAAATCGTTTGTAGAGGTTTTTGCAACGGAATGAAATATGATTTTCAATACTGCGACCGTCAATGAAATCGGAAAATTGCTTCTGGTGGCTCATGCCGCCGGTCTTCGCGACCAGATCGAAAAGATTCTGCCTGCAGTTGAGATCGTGGAAGAGGCAAATCTTCTGGCCGGGCTGGTGCGGTTGTCGCGTGAAAATTTCGATGTGGCGGTTGTTCAGGTTCTATCGACGGGCCGAGATATGGATTCCGCTTTGCGGAGTTATAAACGGGTCAATGATAGCTTGAAAATCATTCTGCTGACGGAAATGTTCGACGAACCGGTGGCACTGAGTTTGACCCAGCGCGGATTGGCTGATGACTATCTGATCCTGCCTTTGTATGAAAATGACCTGAACCTCACCTTGCGTCGTCTTACTCCGCCGCCGGTGAAACGGACGACGGAAGAAATCCATGCCTCTTTGCTGCCTCGCCGGATCGCGCCGCCGGGAGATATTCAATGTCTCGATATTCAACAAGCCATTATTCGGGAATTGGCGGACATTATCGGTTCCGCCCAGCTGAGCCTCAAACCTCTCCTGGAGCGAATCTGCTGGTCGGCTGTGTATCTTTTCAAAGGAAAGGGAGCACGCCTAACCCTCGGCCAGGAAATTGTCACTGTCGGCAAAGAATCTGACCACTACGAACATCGGATTTCACTGATTGACGACGGCAGGGAAATCGGCAAACTGGAAGTCCTGACCGACGGGGCGGAAATTGCTAATCTCTGTTTCGAGGAATATCTTGTTCAGTTGATTCCCGGCTTGATCCGCCTGGCCAGCTCGCGGGGAGAACTGCAGGAATTGGCCAATACCGATCCCCTGACCGGGCTTGCCAATCGGCGACATCTTCAGGAAATGCTCCAAAACCTCGTGGAACGGGCCCAACGGGAGCGTTTTCGCGTTACACTCGTTCTTTTCGATTTTGATAATTTTAAACATTATAACGACACCTATGGCCACTGCGCAGGCGACGAAATTCTTCGAGAAGCCGGTATGCTGCTCAACCGCTGCATTCACCCGCAGGATTTCGCAGCCCGGTACGGCGGTGACGAAATTGCCGTTGTACTCTGGGATTATCAGGAGCGTCGAATTCCTAACAGCGAACATCCACGTTCTGCGATGGCGATTATGAGCCGTTTCCGTAAGTTGCTCAAGGAACATTACTTTACCCGTCTTGGACCGCAAATTCAGGGCAGTTTGACAATCTCGGGTGGACTGGCCAGTTTTCCCTGGGACGCCGGCAATATCGATGAACTTATCGAGCGAGCGGACCAGGCGCTTCTTGAAGCCAAGCGATCCGGAAAAGATCGTATTTATCTGGTAGGGCAGGGATCGGAAACAAATCTGATGGCTTGAAATTACAATCTTTTTCGCAAAAATAATAACCTTGAATTTGCTGTTCCTGGTGAGATGAAAATTCATGAGAAATATTAAGTATGAAAAAATTGTAGACGCGGTGAAGTCCCTTTGCGAGAAAGCTGCCCATCGCCTGCCGGAGGATGTGATCGAAGCGATCGAACAATCCATCGTTCGCGAAACCGACCCGCGTGCAAAAAATATCCTGCAGTTGCTCCTGGATAATGCGCATGTTGCTGATCAAGAACTGTCTCCCTTATGCCAGGATACCCGTGTGGCTGTGGGTTATGTTG
>CAYMXC010000352.1:0-3409 GCA_964394135.1 uncultured Phycisphaerae bacterium | reverse complement strand
AAAATTAAAAATACAAGTCTCGCTGGCCGGACTCGATGAGCTTCAGTCTCTCCAAAGTTGTTTTACGCCGTGCTTCGGTCGGAATCGTCTGCAGATGTTGATCCAGAACTTTCAGGCCCAGTTCACGGGTCGCGGGCGAGGCAAAATCCTGTAGATATTCCTTGAAGGTCAGTAGTGCATTGGGCAGACAGTATTCCTTAATCAGGCCGGGTTTGGCCAGGTCCATGAAATCTTGTCCCGTCCGACCTTTCCGATAACATCCGGTGCAAAAACTTGGAACATAGCCGTCCTGCAACAGTTCATAGATAATCTCATCCATCGTGCGATGATCGCCAACGCTGAACTGTCCGTCCTGCCGGTGACCTTTCTTGTATCCGCCGACATCGACATGTGAGCCTGCGGAAATCTGACTAATGCCGAGCCTGATGACCTCTCGACGCAGTGCAGGTGTTTCACGAGTAGACAAAATCAATCCGGTATACGGAACGGAAAGTCGGAATATAGCGACAATCTTCTTGAAATCCTTGTCGCTGACCGGCGCAGGTGGTTTCTCAGACATCGGAATTCCGGTCGCTGGTTCGATTCGCGGAACGGAAATCGTGTGCGGTCCAACTCCGAACTTCTGATCCAGTTCGTTGGCGTGGGCGAGCGTGGAAAGAACTTCAAACTTATAGTTGGTCAGCCCCAGCAGCGGTCCTATACCGACATCATCGATACCGGCCTGCATCGCCCGTTCCATCACAGTACGCCGCCAGAGATAATCTTTTTTAACTCCAATGGGATGCATGACCTTATAGACATCGGGATCATAGGTTTCCTGAAAACACTGATATGTGCCGATGCCCTGGGCCTTAAGCCGTTTGAAATCGTCTACGCTCAGCGGCGCACTGTTGACGTTGAGTCGCCTGATTTCGCCGCGATCGGTTTTTGTGGCGTAGCATGTGCGAATCGATTCTTCGAGATATTCGATGCTGACCTTCGTAGGATGTTCACCCGCGAGCAAAAGAATTCGCTTGTGCCCCATCTTGAGTATCTCAACTATTTCCTCCGCGATCTGCTGCTGGTTAAGCGTGGTTCGCTCGATGGCTTTGTTGGGTGCGCGAAATGCACAGTATAGACACCCGTTGGAACATTCGTTGGAAATATAAAGCGGGGCAAACAACACGATCCGCTTGCCGTAAATCAGCTCCTTGACCTCACGAGCGGTCTGAAACAACTCCTCCAGAACTTTATCGTCTTCCACGTCAAGCAGAACCGCAACGTCCTGGAGACTCAACCCCTTCAGTTCCCTCGCCTTGGCCAATAGTTCACGAACGACCACCGCATCCGCCGTTCGATGCTCATGTAACAAATCTTTGATGTACTTGGCTGTTTCTAATGAATCCATGATCCAACCCTCCTGGGTTGATAAAAATTACTGCGGCAATCGTACCGTAAACGTCGAACCTTCCCCATAGGTCGATTTTACGTCGATGCTGCCGTGATATAACTCAACAAACTTTTTCAAAATGTACAAACCCAGTCCGCTTCCCATTATATCTCGTGTCTTTTCATTTTTAATACGCACAAATTCGCGGAAAAGCTTGGGTATGTCCTCCTCTTTAATGCCGATCCCCGTGTCGCTCACGGCGATGGTGATCGTGTCATCCTTGTTTTCCAGTCGCACGTCAACACGACCACCCTCATTATTATATTTGATGGCATTGGAAATCAAATTGTTAAAAATAATATCCAGTTCGCCCGGATCAGCCTCCAGTATCAGATCGCTGGGGGCGTGGAGGTTCACGGCAATCTTGCGAAATCGGGCTTCAGGCCAGAGCATCTCGATGGAATGCCTGGCGGCTTCGACGAGATCGACTTCCGCCAGTTCACGCTTTTTCCGACCGCTCTTGATCCCGCTCAGATCGAGCAGATTGTTAATGAGCTTGCGCATCCTTTGAGAGCGGATCAAGCTGCGATCGAGCATCTGGCGATAAAGCTGTGGATTATCGCCCGCAGTCTGGTCAATGATGATCTGAAGATATCCTTCAATGGCGGCAAGAGGCGCTTTAAGTTCGTGCGATACCAAAGAAATGAAATCGAAAACCATCGACCATTTTTCATCCGGCAAATGTTCCGCACGACGTCGCAGAAAAAGCCGTTCGGCAGCCTTGTGTACGCAAAGCCGCAATTCATCCGGCGAAAATGGCTTGACCAGAAAATCGTATGGCTCTTTTTTCGATGCGAAAATCGATGCGGGCAAGGTCTTGTCGACGGTCAGAATTACAGGAAGTATGTCCGATCCGGCTCCCGCAACCTGGCCCAGAAAATCGATCCCCGCCGTGTGAAGCAAACGATCGTCCAGAAGCAAAATATCGGGCCGCTGCGCCGATTGACACAGGGCCCGACATTCAGAAATTTGGGTGACCTCTTCCATGGCAATCAAGACTTCTTCGTTTTGCTGGCCGATCCTGACACGCAGATTAGGCAGGCTTTTCGTGGCAGCTTTTCGCAGCTCAGAATCGTCGCAGGCCAACAGAACTCGAAGAATGCCGGCCATGGCTACTCCTTCAATAGTCGCTTGATATCGTTGAGCAATTGCTCGAACCGAATGGGCTTATCCACGACAATGTCCGCCTTGACCCAGCGCCGTTCCTCGTCGGTGTCGGCATCGAAGTCGAACCCGAACTCATGAGTAACGCTGGTCACTAGAACCACCGGAACATTCGGATTTTTCTTCTTTATGTGATACGAAAGGCTGAAACCACCATCAGCATGCTCCAGCATCAAATCGACGATCGCAAGGTCGGGCATCTCTTTTTCAATTATCGCCGTCGCCTCTTTTTCAGAATTTGCGACTGTAACGGCATATCCCGCCTGTTCGAGAAGAACGCGGTTGGCCGTGATAAAATCTATATCGTCATCGACAAACAGTATTTTCTTCGACATTGTTGTTCTCCTGATCCTTTCGTTGGATTCCTTTAAATCATCACCTTCCGCGGCGTATAGTGCGTATGCAAAAGTTCATGCGCCTTGTGGCTGTTGGGCTCGCCCAGAAATTCCTTGTAGAGTTTCTGGACCTCCTCGTTCTTATGACTGACGCGAAGCGTCTCGCTCCGATCGATCTTGTACAGGGCCTGCATACGCTTGGCGACGTTCTGGGTATCGGTGCTGATAGGCTGGCCCCCACCCGCAACGCAGCCGCCCGGGCAGGTCATCACCTCAATAAAGTGGATGTCGTCGCGACCGTCGCGAACCTGGTCGAGAATCTTCCTCGCGTTCGACAAACCGCTGACGACGGCAATTCCGACCTTCAAACCGTTGATATCCAGATGGGCTTCCTTGATCGGGTCGAACCCACGCAACGCGTCGAGTTCCTGGATGCCAAGTTCCTGGCCGGTCATCAGAAAATAAGCTGACCGGACAGCTG
>CAYMXC010000351.1:0-3415 GCA_964394135.1 uncultured Phycisphaerae bacterium | reverse complement strand
AGTTTCCCCCCTGCCTGGGCCATCTGGTCGCGTCCGCCGCCGCCGCCGCCGACAATCTTGGCAATCTGACCAATGATCTTGCCCGCCGAAAGACCCGCAGCGATCAGATCTTCTGAAATCCCTGCCACTAATTGAACCTTGTCGCCGTCCCGGCTGCCGAGTACGACGGCTATGCTCTTGGCTTTCTTCTTCAGCCAGTCCATCTGCGATCGAAGCTGTTCCGCCTGTGCCGCCGGAACCTCACCGATCACCACCGTCGCCGGGCCGATCGTCAGTGCGCTATCATATAACTTCTGCGTCGCCGATGTCATGTCCGCTGTGGCCGGCCCGGACTGAAGTTGCTTTTTCAGCTTGCGATTTTCTTCCAGAAGGGCGGTCACGCGGGTTGGAATCTGCTCCGCCGGCACCTTCAGCAACTGGCCGATTTCATTGATCAGTTGATATCGCTCGGTCATCAGGTTTCGCAGGCTTCGGCCCGTTCGGGCAGTGATTCGCCGTACACCTGTCTGCAGCGATTCTTCCTTGATGATCTTGAAGTTCATGATACTTGCCGTGTTGGCCAGATGCGTTCCCCCGCACAGCTCCGCGGAAAACGCTTCGTTGATCTTTTTCGGATCGCTGACTCCGATGGCAACCACACGTACCCGTTCGCCGTATTTTTCCCCGAACAGCGCCGTCACGCCCATCTTCAGCGCGTCGTCGAGATTCATTTCCTGAACCACCGCCGGCATCGCGGCGTCGATTTTCTCCACGATCAGCTTTTCGACACGATTGATCTGGGTCTCATTCATGGCCTTGTTGTGCGTAAAATCGAATCGTAGATATTCATCGCAAACCAGCGATCCTGCCTGCTTGACGTGATCGCCGAGAACCGATCGAAGTGCCCATTGCAGCAGGTGTGTCGCCGTGTGATTGTTCATGATGTCTTTACGCCGCAGTGCATCGACCTCTTCCTGAACCGTCTGCCCAGCCCGCAGACGACCCCTGGTCATCTTCCCGCGATGAAGAACCGTACCGTTGACCTTGATGGTATCTTCCACGACGAATTCCGATTCCGGGGCGACGATCCGACCTGTATCGCCAACCTGGCCGCCAGATTCGGCATAAAAACACGTCCGATCGCAAACCAGGTCCGCAGATATGCCTTCCGCCAACTCGCCGCTGTCGATCCACTGGCCGTCTTTGACCCAGCCGAGAACTTTTGCATCCAGTTTCATCGACGGATCATATTTGCTTGCGTCGTCGGTCGAAGGAAGATTAAGCGTCGCTGCGATATTGATCGCGGCGGTAGTTGACTTCTCCGCACTGCGGGCACGCTGACGCTGCTGATCCATCAGTTCCTCGAATTTCTTATCGTCAACCGACAAACCCCGCTCTCTCGCCATCAACTGCGTCAAATCCAGCGGGAATCCATACGTGTCGTACAGCTTGAATGCCTCATCGCCAGGGAACGTCTTGATTCCATTGCCCTGAAGCCGTGCCGCGACAAGTTCAAAAATATCCAATCCGCGATCCAGAGTCCGACCGAAGGCCTCTTCCTCGCTCCGAATCGTGTCAGCTACGAAATTCGCCTTCGTCGTCACTTCCGCAAACGCCTGACCCATCACTTCCACCACCGTAGGAACAAGCTTGTATATGAACGGTTCACGAACGTTGAGCTTGCGTCCGAATCGCGCCGCTCGACGCAACAGCCGACGAAGTACATAGCCCCGGCCCTCGTTGGACGGCACAGCGCCGTCGGTGATTGCAAAAGTCAGCATGCGAACGTGATCCGCTATAACACGGCATGCGACGTCCACGATATTGGTCGCGTCGTCACTGTCGTATCGATCGGGCAGGTGCATGCACTTCACGCCGTAATTGCAACCCGTGATCTCTTCGATATGCTTGATGATCGGAACGAATAAATCCGTCCCGTAGTTGGAACTCGGCGTGACATTCCCGCCGCAAAGGGCGTTGTGATGTTTGAGAACACGGCAGATACGCTCGAAGCCCATGCCGGTGTCAACATGTTTGGCGGGCAGCGGCTCCAGTGTGCCGTCGGCGTTATGGTTGTATTGCATGAAAACAAGGTTCCATATCTCTATTACCCGCGAATCGCCTGCGTTGACCAGCCTCCCGCCGCTCTTGTCCGGCGTCAGATCAATGTGAATTTCGCTGCAGGGTCCGCATGGCCCCGTATCGCCCATCTGCCAGAAATTGTCTTTCATCCCGAATCGCAAAATGTGCGACGGATCGATGTCAGTTCCCTTACGCCACAAATCCTCCGCCTCGGTATCAGGTTCGAGCCCCATGCGATTTTCACCGCCGAAGACCGTCGCGTAAAGCCGTTCCTTCGGCAGTTTCCAAACCTCCGTCAGAAGGTTCCACGCCCAGGCGATTGCCTCTGCCTTGAAATAATCCCCGAAAGACCAGTTGCCCAACATCTCAAAAAATGTATGATGGTACGTATCATACCCGACTTCTTCCAGATCGTTGTGCTTACCGCTGACACGGATGCACTTTTGAGTATTGACCGCCCGATGGTAGGGCCGGCGGCCGACACCAAGGAAAACGTCCTTGAACTGGTTCATCCCAGCGTTGGCAAACAACAGCGTCGGATCGTCCTGCGGGACGACCGGACTGGACGGCACGAACTTGTGCCCCAATTTTTCGAAATACTCAATGAACTCCGACCTGATTCGCTTGCTCAACGACATAATAACTGATCCTTACTTCTATTTCTTTTTGCTGCCAACTTTCGGCTCCGGCTTGTCCATTGTGCCCGAGGCAGACTCGATAAAGTCTTTTCGTCTGCCAACGGTCACAGGAATTTCCATTGTTTTGCCGTTCCGAACAACTCGTAAATTTGCTCTTTTACCAGGAATTGTCTGACCAATCAACATGATCAGGTGATCAACGTTATTTATTCTTTTCCCTTCAAATTCCAAAATCAAGTCATTTTGCCGGATTCCTGATCGCGACGCCGGCGTATTTTCCAGAATATCGACTACAACCGCCCCCGACTTTCCACCCGCGCTGCCCAGCGAAATGCCAAGGTAACCATATTCCACCGTCTTGCCCCGGCGGATCTTCTCGATGCTGTTCAGTGTCCATTCGTAGATCGGAATCGCAAACCCCAGTTGCGAGCCTCCAGCCTCCGAAACGATCGTGTTGATCCCGATCACCTCTCCGTCAATATTGAACAGCGGCCCGCCGCTGCTCCCGATGCTGATGGCCGCCGTAGATAAAATCAGGTTCCCATAATATCGATCCACGCCACGGTCGATCTCCGGGATATGACGCCCGATATTCGACACAACACCCATGCTCATCGCTGTCCTACCGTCCGACGCCAGACCCAACGGATTACCCATTGCGATCACAAATTGACCTCGCCGAACGGACGAAAAATTTCCCATCTTTACCGCCGGCA
>CAYMXC010000350.1:0-3465 GCA_964394135.1 uncultured Phycisphaerae bacterium | reverse complement strand
CAACTCGAAGTGTGTGAATCTCCACGTCTGCAAGTTCCTGCTTCAGGTCGGACAGCGTGGCTGACGGAATCGACCGTGATCGGAAAATTTCATAATTGTCCGACCGAACTTCAGCGATAAAACGTTCGATATCCTCCTGCGGAACCAGATATTTTCTCAGCACGCGTGTAAAAATTTCCACCGAAGTTTCGAACTCCTCGGGAATGACCTCGTTGGCTCCAAGCCGATAGAGTGGTTTAACCTCCTGCACAAATCGGGTTCGTGCGATGATGTAAAGATTCGAATTCATTTGGCGGGCCAGTTCGCTGGTGCGGCGCGTCGCGATTGGATCGGATATGGCGATCACCATGACCCGCGCGTTCTTGACTGCGATATGTTCCAGAACGCTTTTTTGCATCGCATCGCCGTAAAATATCGGTTCGCCTTTTTTGCTTTCAGTGCGAACGGTATCGGGATTCATCTCCAGGATGACGTATTTGATCCCTGCCGCGCGGGCCGCCCGGGCAAGATTTCGACCGTTCACACCGAATCCGATAATGATCAAATGATCTTTTAGTCCCTCCATCGCCGGCAGAGCAGTTGACGGCTGGCTTGGCAGGGGGGATGGAACCGGCAATTGGGCAACACGTGCGAAATGAGGAGAGGCGTTGATCAAAAATGGAGTCGCAGCCATGGTCAGAACCGTCACGGCAAGGAATGTCTGATAGACATCGTTCGGCATAAGATTGAAATCGAGTCCTGTCTGCGATAGCACAAAAGAAAACTCACCAATCTGGCACAAGGCAATTCCAGCTAAAATGCTGGTTCGCATCGGATAGCCCAGAAGAGAGGTAGCCGAACCAGCAACCAATGCTTTGACCGCCATTGCAATCAGTGCGATAGAGCCGATCAGCAGGGGGTGCTGAAACAGAAACCTGACGTTCAGCAGCATGCCGACAGACACAAAAAAGAAACTGGTAAAAACATCGCGGAATGGCAGGATATCGCTTAGTGCCTGTTGGGTATAAGGTGATTCCGATACGATCAGGCCGGCCAGAAACGCTCCCAACGCCAGCGACAACCCTACGCTCGAGGTCAACCAGGCAATGGCAAAACATATGGCGATCAAACTGAGGAGAAAAAGTTCCCGGCTGCGGGTTCGGGCTATCTGATACAATACCTGCGGAACGACATAGCGTGCCAAAAATATCGCCAGAATCACAATCCCGATTCCTTTGGCGACAATCACGATCGGTGAACCGCCTGTTTCACCGTTTGTTCCCGCCAGAAGGGGAGTCAGCAGCATCATGGGAACAGTCATGATGTCCTGAAAAATAGAAATTGCCAGGCTCGTTCGACCGTGCGGGCTGTGAAGCTCCGCACGTTCCTGAAATTGTTTCATCATGATCGTCGTGCTGCTGTGTGAAAGCAGAAATCCAATGAATATCGCCTGCCCGAGCGGCATGCCGAATGCCCTGGCCAAACCGGCTCCCGTGCTCAGTACTACCTGTACCGCGCCGCCCAGCAGCATGGTCTTTCGTATTTGAAGCATGCTCTCGAATGACAAACCCATCCCGATCGTAAAGAGCAGGCTTACAATGCCAAATTCGGATAGAAGTTCCACATTATGTATCTCGCGAATCAGCCCCAGACCATGAGGCCCCGCCAGAACACCCGTCAACAGAAAGCCGACGATCGTCGGCACCCGAAGCAAGTGGCCCAAAAATACGACGACGATTCCAATTCCGAAAATGATCAGTATTTCATTAAATAATGGTATTGCCATAGCGTTGAATATATGCCTCGATATCGAATTTCTTCTTACAGCCGTTGTAACTCATGTAGCGTATTTTCCCGAAAATCGGTCTGGATTTCCATGCTCGGTCGTGTACTCCGCCGATGCACCAGCCGATGCCGGTATATCCATTTGGATCCCGGCCGTCCAGTTCATACCGGTCGTTAAGTTCCATAGCCCAGGTCAGTGCGTCCTGCGGCGTCGGCGACCATTCCAGTATCTTCTTGCCCCAGTACATACGCATGAAACCGTGCATCTTGCCCCGACTCACCATTTCACGCTGGGCGGCATTCCAGAGCGGATCGTCCGTCGCTGCATGCTCCAGCTCCTCATGCGTATAGGTCGGCATTCGTCGATCTTTGCGATGTTCCGACAGTGTTCGCTGTGCCCACTGCGGAATTCCATCAAAACGATCGTATGCCGAATTGTAAAGGCAAAAATTGTCAGACAGTTCCCGCCGGATGATCAACTCTTCCAGAAACACCTCTTTTGCTCCCAGCGAGGCCCGGCTTCGAAGCACTTCCATGGCAGCTCGCTGGGGCGATATCTGGCCAAAGTGAAAGTAGGGCGATAAATTCGATTGGCCGTCGATAGTCGGATCGTTCCTATCCATTGCATACCGCTCAAGTTTATTCGTGATGAAATCCCGCAGTATGCGATGTCCGATACGACTTCCGGGTTTAAGCCACTCCACAGGTTTGACCGATCGATCCCATGCAAGATCGATCCGATTCCACGCGATGTCATCAACGTTTCCAGCCCACATCGTACGCTGGCGATGCAATGGCACAAATTCATCCAGAAATTCCGGCAGAAGGCGATGAATCTTCGGCCGTAATGTATAAGCGCCGTATTCCTGTTTCTGCGAAGCGATTCGGCAGGGAACGATATTATGCGCATCGACTTCATAAAAAGGAATTTCGATTTTTTTCACGACGTCATTCTGCCATTGTCGTTTGATCCGCAGCGGATCGAAATCCGCTACCATCGTTCCTACGTCGTACCGGCGAATGAATTCCGGGATTTTTTCACCCGGTTCCCCGATCAACAGAAAAAATGGAATGTCCCTCGCCGCCAGCTCCGATTCTACTTCCCGAAGTCCCTGAAGCATAAAGTCATATGCCCGATGAGTTGCACCGGGAAATGCCGGGGCAAGGCAGAAAATCACTCCAAGAGCCGTTTGATTTTTTTTCGCCAGTTCCTGGGCGAAGGTCAGAGCCCAGTTGTCCTGAGCTCGCTGGTCCCGGCTCATCCAGTAAACTACCGGACCCTCGCTCCCCTGACCTTCATAAATCGTTCGAACTCTTTTCAGATTCATAGATGCTTCCAAAAGATGAATTCGATTAAGAATTGAGCGCCCAGATTTTATAATTCATTACAATAGCAAAAGTAACCCACAAAATATATGGCAGAAGCAAAAATGCCGCTGTGCGGCTGACCATGACAAACATCAGAATTGTCAGCAGAATGCACCCCCACAACGCCAAAATTTCGACAAAAGCCCAAAACGGTTGGTGCAATCCAAAGAAAACAATCGGCCATATCAAATTCAGAACGAGCTGAAACATAAAAACGATTATCGCAACCCGAACGATTCGGTTTGCCAAGCCCTTTTGCCAAACCAGAAAGACAGCAATCGCCATCAGTATATACAGCACAACCCAGCCCGGTCCGACCACCCAATCCGGAGG
>CAYMXC010000349.1:0-3470 GCA_964394135.1 uncultured Phycisphaerae bacterium | reverse complement strand
GGTGGGTTTCCCCACATCGGTTTTCAAGACCGACTCCTTAAGCCGCTCGGACATCCCTCCAAGCATTTTTTAAACGATCCGCTACATATTTTTTTGCGTAAGAGCTATCGACCACCCGTATCCAGGTTCGGTGGATAATCGACTCACGAGAAGCAGTATAACAAAGGCATATTGCCCTGATCAAAACAAAACCTGATCACCGGTGTCAATGGTATCAGGTACATGCTCGACAATCAAGGCGATTGCAGGAGCTTAATCGTTACAAAAAATGGAAGGTGTGAAGTGAATATCATCAGGAATTTTTTCGATTTCAGAGACATTTTCTAATTATTGCGAATGCATTGAAATGCATAATTCAAAGCGTTTTAAATAACTCTTGCCAAGAATACACAAAGGCCATATTATGAACCCAATGACATAAATTTCCGCCAATGTTCCGGATGAGTAGAGGTAACTTCAATGTCGCATCTCTTTGATCTTCTGCTGAAATTTCTAGGTTATGATTCAGCACCTTCCGGAATGGAAGGAATGAACCGAATGGAAGCGGCGTTCTGCCGTGCACTGGCGGAAACGATGTATCCGCGGGGAGCCGGTGAATGGCCTTGCTATGACGAAGCAAAAGTTCTGGAGGAAACGTCTTATTATCTGAAGGGAGTTTACTCGCAGAAACGTTTATTGATTGGACTGTTATTGACTTTCAGCGAACTGGCTCCGCTGCTTCGGCCGCCCTTTCGTCGTTTTACCCGTCTTACTCCGGAAAAGCGTCTGGCTCTGCTCGAAGGCTGGAACACCAGTCGCATTGCATTTTTGAATCTTTGTGCGGCGTCACTTCGCAGTTTATTAAATCTGGCCTATCTATCCAACCCGAAGGTTCTGGACCGGATCGGGGAAGGCCCGCGGCAGGAATGCCGTGAATCCTTTCAGCCTCGACGGTCCGTTGCCCAAAAAGATGGAACATTCGAGGGGATCCTGGAGTTTCCGGCATTGGAAGGCAAAACGATTCGGGAACAAGCCGATTTCGTAGTTGTCGGAACCGGACCCGGCGGCGCGGTGGTAGCGAAAGAATTGGCAGAAGCTGGGCGATCTGTCATCGCCATCGAAGAAGGCCCTTTCTATCGCGCGGAAGAACATTCCTTCAGCACGATTCACACCATGCGAAATCTCTTTGCCGAACAGGGTCTGCGATATACCAGCGGTAACACGCCGGTGCGCACATTCCAGGCTCGCGTACTGGGAGGCACGAGTGTCGTCAATTCGGCCATCTGCTGGCGGGCGCCTCAGATCGTGTTTGATGAATGGCGGCAGCAATACGGTATTGACAATCTCTCACGGGAAATTCTCGATCCATTTTACGATCGCGCTGAGAAGGAAGCCTCTGTTGCTCCGACACCAGAAGATGCCTGGGGCCGAAAGGGACGATTATTTCAGGCCGGCTGTAAGGCGATGGGAGTTGATTGTGCGCCAACCAATCGAGCCGTCCGCGGCTGCCGGGGGTGCTCCGAATGTTTCCATGGCTGCGCGATCAATGCAAAGCAGTCGATGGATCGCTGTTA
The DNA here is from genome assembly GCA_964394135.1 of uncultured Phycisphaerae bacterium. Taxonomy (GTDB): domain Bacteria; phylum Planctomycetota; class Phycisphaerae; order JAAYCJ01; family JAAYCJ01; genus CAYMXC01. The sequence continues at coordinate 1,917 of CAYMXC010000349.1, read as the reverse complement.
TATTCCGTCGGCCATCGAACACGGCGCACGTTTTTATACCTCCTGCCGCGTTGAGGAATTGATCTATGAACACGGCCGGGTTGCCGGCGTTCGAGCCTACGTTCTGAATCCCAACACACACAGGCGCGTCGGACAGGTCGAAGTGAGGGCCAAAGCGGTAATTTTATGTGCCGGCGTCATGGCATCGCCGCTGCTGCTATTGAAGAATCGTCTGCCTGGCATCAGTTCATGTGTTGGTCGAAACCTCTGCTTCCACACAGGCCTCGGCATCGGCGGAGTATTCGAGGAAGAGGTCAATCCGTGGACCGGCGGGACACAAGACTGGCACAGCCTGGCGTATCTTCCAGAAGATCTTCATCTGGAGGTTTTGTGGGGGCCAAGTGCACTGCTGATGGCCCGGACACATTGCTTCGGCACCGCATTTCACGCTACCTTGAAGGAGCTGAAACATACAGCCTTCTGGTGTTTCTCCGGGCCGAGTTTCGCACGTGGGCGGCTCACGGCCGGTCGAGACTGGGAACCGCGTCTGCGATTCGATTTGAGCGACAAAGATGTGGCCGTCATTAAACGCGGCATGGACGTCCTGGTCGATCACTTTTTTGCCGCCGGCGCCGTCAGCGTTCACCCGGGCCTGGGCGGTTTCGATCCGGAAATCCGCACGACTGCCCAGATCGCGGCATTCAAACGCATCAAGCCAAGACCCAGTCAACTCGTCGTGGCAGGCAACCATGTCTATGGAACCTGCGCCATGGGCGCCGATCCTTCGCGATCGGTCATCGATTCCAATTGTGCAGTTCGAGGCATATCCGATCTATACATTTGCGATACCAGCATCTTTCCTTCCCCAACGAAGGTCAATCCGCAACTTACAATAATGGCAATGGCCGGATGGCTGGCAAATCAATTGAATAAAAAATATTGAACAATTGAGACTGGAAAATTCGTGTTCGCCGGTATCGGAACATATAACACAATGCCAAGGCTTCTATACTGAAACCTTGGCAATTGCGGTGGATGCGCGAATGACCATTTCCACCGGCAAAATCGCATGCTGTATCGAATGACCGGCAATCAAGGCCATCAAATTTCGAACCGCGGTCCGCCCGATCTCTTCCCACGGCTGACGAATTGTCGTAAGAGGCGGCACCGTATATTCCAGGCTGGGCAGATCGTCGTAGCCGCAAACTGATACATCTTCGGGAACCCGAACGCCGAACCGATGCAGCATCTGAAGCATATACATCGACAGTTCGAGCCCACCGGCGATCACTGCCGTCGGCGGCTGGGCTGATTTGAACATCTTATTGAAGACTTCCTCCTGCTGATCGACAATACGAAAATTGCGAAACGACAGATTGTGAATCCACCCGGGGAAAATGCTTAAACTTCGAGATGCCATCATTTGGCAATAGGTATCGAACCGCCGATTGGCGCTGAAATTCAGAGTCGATATGTTCAACATGCCGATCCGCTCGTGTCCAAGCTCGAACAGATGATTCATCAGCATCTGTATTCCCATCTGATCGTCGGCACGAACCATGGGAAATACCGAACCATCCCCGCCGATGGCAATAACCTTGGCGCCTCGCCGGTGCAACTCGGTCTGAAGACCCAGCGAGGCCGGATCGGTGGCATCCAGAATATAACCCGCCGCCTGCATTCCACCCGGAGAAGCATTAAAAACTTTGGACGAATCAATATGAAAGCACTCCCAGCCCGATTGATCCATTTCCAATTGAATCCCGTGGTTCACCCCAATTACAAAGTTGCTGATCTCACGCGCTTTCAGCAGTCGGGAATGAAAATTCAGCAACCCGATCAGTTTGCTTTTCATATGATCGAGGTGATCGGCAACAAAAGTCCCCTTCCCCGTAATAATATTCACCATCCCCTTCTGGGCCAAGCCCTGAAAGGCCA
>CAYMXC010000348.1:0-3476 GCA_964394135.1 uncultured Phycisphaerae bacterium | reverse complement strand
AATAAATCCTCCATTGCGGAGTCCGGAGACAGCGCATAGCCGGCTGCGAACAGGTGACAGGTATCCAGGCAGCATCACACCCGCTCCGCATATCTCGAAGCTGACCTGATTTGCGCGATTTCCTCAATTTTTCCACCCAGACAATTCCCTGCGCCCGATGTCGTCTCCAGCAGGATTTTCACACCTGGATTATCACCCAGAACGGTATCCAGCCCCTTTACCACCAGTTCGATCCCTTTTGCAACTCCCTGTCCGCGATGACTTCCCGGATGCAGCACAAGCCGATCTCTTCCCAGGGCGTCACACAACGAAAGTTCCTCGTTCAGTGACTGGATTGACCATTGTCGAATTTGCGAACTGTCACTGGACAGATTGATCAGATATCCGCTGTGAGCCACCACACGGCTGATTTTCGTGTCTACTTCGGCACGTGTGCGGGCCCACAGTTCCATGGCTTGCGGATTCACCGGACTCATCCGCCACTGCCGTTGATTTTTCACAAAAATCTGCAGGCAGTTGCAGCCCAATTTTTTTGCTGTCAGCAGGGCATTGTGCCATCCGCCTGCAATCGATAAATGCGAACCCAGGAGTAACATTTGCTAATCTGATCCTCCGAATGCTATGATTATACATTCCAAATTATCAGGACAAGAGATTTTATGATGAAAGATTTTATAAATTATGTCGTTACAAAATGAGATAGAAGATAAACTCCTGCAGTTTGTTCAGGGTCCAAGCCAGTACATCGGGCGGGAGATGAATATGGTTTGCAAAAATTGGGCCGACTGCGATGTTCGGGTTGCACTTGGCTTTCCTGATACCTACGCAATCGGCACAGCGTCGCTGGCCATGCAGATTGTCTACCACCTGCTCAACAGCCGATCCGACACACTCTGTGAACGGGTCTTTTGTCCATGGGTTGACGCCGCCGACCGCATGCGCGAGCTGAAAATCCCGCTCTTCAGCCTCGAAAATTACATGCCCATTCGGGAGTTCGACATCTTCGCTCTGTCCGTACCATATGAAATGCTTTATACAAATATCATAGAGATGCTCGACCTGGCAGGCATCAGTCCGTGGAGTCGAGACCGCAAGGAATCCGATCCATTAGTCATTATCGGCGGATCGCAGGTAGACAATCCTGAGCCCATTGCTGATTTCATCGACCTGGCCATCCTGGGCGACGCCGAAGCAACACTGCCTCAATTCATCGACGCATTCAAGGAATTCAAATCGCAAAATTGCACACGCGACGAAATCCTACGCAGGCTCGCAGATCGTTTCGAGTGGGTCTACGTTCCAAAATTCTATCAGATCGAATACAACGATGATCATACCATCAAGGCAGTCCACGGCCGAACCGTCAAACGCGAAATCGTCATCAACCTCGACGATGCGCCGTATCCGACTCGGCCCATCGTTCCCATACACGAAGTGATCCACAATCGCATCAATATTGAGATTATGCGAGGCTGTCCGCATGTCTGTCGATTCTGCCACGAGGGGTATACCCGCAAACCCATTCGCCGGCGATCGAAGGAAAAAATCATTGAGCTTGCCAAGGAAACCTTCGCCAACACCGGCATTACCGAAATTTCCCTCTGCAGTCTGTCGTCCGCCGATTTTCCCGGTCTGGAAGAGCTTTTCATTGAACTCAACGATATCTTCGCGTCGAAACACGTCAGTATCGCCCTGCCGTCGCTTCGCGTGGAGCAGCAGTTGAAACTTATTCCGGCTCAGACCAGCCTCGTTCGAAAAAGCCCACTCACTATTGCCCTCGAAGCCGGTTCGGAGCGTCTCCGCAAAACTCTGAACAAAAATATCAATCTGGAAAATCTCAAGCCAGCCGTCATGGAGGCCTATCGCTGCGGCTGGCGGCAGGTAAAGCTCTATTTTATGGTAGGCCTGCCCGGTGAAACGCGTGAAGATCTCCTTGCCATTGTCGATCTGGCGGCTGAAATTGCCCGGTGGCGAAAGGAAGTCGGCGGCAGACCCGCGCAGGTCAATGCGTCCATCTCCTTCCTCGTCCCTAAATCTCAAACTCCCATGCAGTGGATCGGCCAGAAATCTCTGGACTATTTCGAACAGGCCATCACTCTCATCCGTCAGGAAGCCCGGAAGTATCCATTTCTGAAAATCAGTTATCACGACCGTTTCCGCAGCAGGCTTGAGGCGGTTTTCGCCCGGGGCAGCCGGCGTCTTTGCCCCGCGATTTTTCAGGCATGGAAACTCGGCGCGCGATTCGACAGCTGGGACGAAACCTTCCAGTATCAGCGGTTTGTCCAGGCCTTCAACTCAGCCGGCGTCGAGCCGGATTTTTGCGCCAATCGCGATTTCGGACTCGATGAAATTCTGCCATGGGATCATCTCGACATTGGATTGAATAAGGATTTGCTTCGAAAACATCTTCAGATGTCGATGTCCGATCCTATGACGATCGAAATTCCGACAGAATAATTTCCGAAAGAAGTTTGATCATCAAAATCTTAATAAAATTGCCGGGTCTGATGTTGTTTTCTTCGTCATATTTGTTTATATTTATTCAAGACTTTTCGGGAAAATAGTATATTCGGTTTACAACTTTTTATTGAACCGTGATCATTGATGCGGCAAAACGGATTCTAACAACATGGGAGGATTTCATGTCAGGCAATACTGTTGCATTATGCGGGCATTGTCGAAATCGCGTTCCGGCACGATATGAGGCTCAGGATGGAAAAATTTTCCTGGTGAAGGAATGTTCGACCTGTGGACAAAACAGGATAATGGTAAGCTCGGATGCCTCAGCCTGGCAGCAAAAACGTGAAATATGGGGGTACGATAGCAAAAGTGAAAAGAATTGCGGATTGGAGTGCAAGACTTGCCGAATCGACCACACTCCATTGATGGTACTTATTGAAACGACAAATCGCTGCAATATGAACTGTCCCATCTGCATCGCGAGCATCCAGAGTGTCGGGTTCGATTACAATCCCCCGCTGGAGTATTTCCAGAAGATTTTTGATACCCTTCGCAAACTAGACCCGGTACCAACCATCGATCTGTACGGAGGCGAACCAACAGTCCGAAATGACCTGATCGATATCATAAAAATGGCTCGGAATAATAAATTGAAGGTTCGCGTTGTTACCAACGGAGTACGTCTGGCGGATGAAGAATATTGCAAAAAACTATGTGAAGTACGTGCACATCTGCGATTCAGCTTCGATGGTCGTGATCCTGAAATCTACCGCAAGCTCAGAGGGGATGCCGATGTCTACCAGGCAAAACTCAAGGCCCTGGCGAACCTGAAAAAATACAGCCGGCAGCGACATTCCATTTTGACCTGCCTTGGCCAGGATGTTAACGCCCAGCACCTGACGGATTTATTCGATCTGTGCCACGAATATCGCGATGTATTCGACCAGATCGGGTTTATTCCGCTCAAAGAAGATTGGCACACGGGGCCCGAGCCAACAAAGCCGCAGATGAACCCG
>CAYMXC010000347.1:0-3496 GCA_964394135.1 uncultured Phycisphaerae bacterium | reverse complement strand
TTTGTTTTTCCCGGCCAGATGATCTGGCTGTTCTGGCATCCGACGCCTCAGATCGTTTTTTATATCTATATCGCCATGGTTATTGGTTTCGGCGTTCCTGCGAGCGCACTGATCGGCGTGCTGGATCCGCCGTTGTTCATGCGTGTGTTTCCGCGGCAGCGTTATGGCCAATTTTGTTCGGCCAACGCGATGTGGAGATCTGCCTCGCTGATAGTCAACGGCGTAATTGCGGGAGTGTTTTTTGATGTGATGACCAAATCGGTCGGGTCAGATACGGCATATCGCCTTTTACCCGTCTGGCAGATGTTTTTCATGATTTTGGCGGTGGTCTTCATGATTAAACTGTATCGCAGCTGGAAGAAATATGGCGGCGATGAAGCATACGTCCCACCAATTCCCGAGACCGAAAGCAAAGCGGACGAACGAAAAGAGGTCCTGGTTTCAGCGTAATCATCAATATTGAGAATAAGGTTATGCCGATTTTCGGTTTGGATGTTACTCTCCGCAATAGGTTATCTGTATGAGTTTATTTTCAATGCAGCGGATATGTGTTTTCATGAGGTCCGGTGAATAGTAGCTTCGAAATTGTTCAATTTTTGCTTTTTTTATGGCGTTGGGCAAATGGGAATTAGCGGCGCATAGATCATCCAGACTTTCGCTCGTACTGGATTGTCCCGGCGAGGTTGGAGCCGGCGGCCAGCGGGAATCTGAAACGTATGCCGACGTGACCGATCGCAGTGCCCCACGGAGTAGCGCGTCAGCATTACTGATGTTATGGGTTCGACAGTAGCCGGTCACCTTCAAATGCCGTTATAGATCGACAAACAGACCGGATTGAGGAGCCTGGAATAATCGGTATTCGTCCAGGCCTTTGCGGTTCCGGTGTTCAGGATTTCCATAAGCGTTCTGGTCATTTGTCGTCCCAATTCGTCTATGGGCACATGAATCCTTGGCACGTTTGGATACATCGAATGCATCAGCGGTGATTGGATGACCAGGACCGTCATTTTTTTATGGTTTTTCGTACCGCTTCCAGGACACCCAGGACCGTAAGGGCGGTGTCGGCTATGATCGCCGTCGGATATGGTTTTTCAACAAACATTTCCTTTGCTGCCCGGTACCTTGCTTCGAATGTCACCGGTACATGCTTGATCAATTTTTCCTGTGATTCCAGCTTTTATAAGGGCCGATTGGAATCCGCTTGGTTAATCGCGTGTAATCAGATTGTCTTCCTGTTCGGCGACCAGCCCGATCAGTCGATGTCCGAGGGAAAGCAGAAATTTTCCCGCGTTATATCCTGACCGCCGGTTATCGATATCCACGCATGCCATTCGCTTGCCCATTTTGCCTTCATATAGGCCAGCACACATGGCACATCTTCGTGAATCAAAGTCTCCAATCGCGGGTCCGATCGAAAAAGACCTGTGATAATCACACCATCGGTCCGACGCGTCTTGACAAGGCGGGAAAATTCCATTTCGGGTCCGCCTGGATCGCCATAAGACAAGATGGTGCTGTACCCCCGTTCCGCGGCTTCCCGACTGATTCCGCTCAAAATGCAGGCACAAACGGGTCAGCCAGGATAGTCTCAGCCTCATGAGGCATGTGGATGGCCAGGGTGTAGGTCCGCTGGGTTTTCAATGCCTTGGCTACATCGTTAGGCACATAGTTTAGTTTTTCGGCAGGCTGCAAAGACTTTTCGGGCTGTTTCCGATTTTATGCGCGGGAATCCTGAAAGCACTCGCGACACGGTGCTTTGATTCACCTCCGTTATTCCAGCAATATTGTTCTATCACGATTCCGGAGGCAAGTCGCTTCCGAAAGATGAATAAAAGGAAAATGTTTCAACGTGTTTAGTGTGTTTAGGATTAAATCAAGGAGCTGAATATGTTAAAGGTTGGTCTGATCGGAACCGGAACCATCGGCTTTAGCCATGCCGGTGCGATCAACAAAATGGAAGAAATTTCTCTTGCGGCAGTGAGCGATATCGGCGAAGCCAAAGGTCGGCATTTTGCCTCGGAAGTCAAATGCGATGCGTTCTTTACCGATTATCGGCAGATGCTCAGCGACGTTGATCTCGACGTGGTGGCGGTGTGTCTGCCGCATTTTTTGCACGCCCCGGTCGGGTTGGATGTCCTAGAATCGGGCCGGCATTTGTTTGTGGAAAAGCCCATGGCCAACACTGTTGCGGAATGTGACAAGTTGATCGACAAGGCTCTGGAAAACGATTAAAAATCATGGTTGGTCACACCCACCAGTATAATTCATCCCTTCGAGTCGCCCGCAGCCTGCTAGACAAAGGCGAAATCGGCCGCCTGACGATGATCGTGGATACGATCTACGCCTATTACAACTGGGAAAAGCGAGCTCCCTGGTTTCTCGATTCTGCAAAGAGCGGCGGGGGGCGTCTTGATGAATACCGGGCCGCATCAGATCGATCATCTTCTGTACCTGTCCAAAAGCAGACCCGTTCGGGTGAGCGCCTGCGTTCAGAAAAACCGCGAAGGCATGGCTGTGGAAAGCGACCTTTCAGCTCTGATCCAGTTCGAAAACGGAGTTACCGCCACCTTGGTGCTCTGCCAGGGATTTGCTCCGAAAACCGCCGAAGTCTCCATCCGGCTTATCGGAACCAAAGGCATGATGGAAGTATCGCCCTGGGGCAACGTTCAACTTGCTCAGGGCAATCAGAGCCGGGAAATTCCCTGTAAGCAGGTTGACGGCATGGAAATGGAATGGCGGGAAGTGCTCTTGGCCCTCAAGGAAAGAAGAAATATGGCAACCGACGGTGAATATGGGAAAAATGTGGTCGCTCTCATCGAAGCCATATATCGCTCCGGCAGCGAAAAAAAGCCGGTTGAATTGAAGTAAATCACGAATCGCCGTTTTTCTGAGTGTGAACAGTTTCATGGAGAATGCATGAGGGCGGTTGTGGTATGCCATGCCAGTATCCTATCTAAAAAGCTATACAGGACGCTTTTGTATTGACATATAATAGTCAATAAGATACATTGAAAAAGAGGATGAGTACGTTGTAAAAAGGCTGTGTATACAAGATATATAGGTAATGAGTTTACTTGAAAAAATCAAGCTTGATCGAGAAAGCGCCCTCCCTGTTTATCGCCAGATCGAACAACAATTAGCGGATTTGATTTCTCAGAATATACTGAAACCCCGCGAACAGATGCCGAGTGTTCCCGCTCTGGTAGGTCATTTGGGTATCAATTACCAGACGGTTCGTCATGCATATCAATCGCTGGCGAAAAAGGGACTGGTGCAGATTATAAATGGGAAGGGGACTTTCGTAGCTGAGAAGCGTAAGAAGCTGGGCTCATCAGTAATAGGGTTGATTAACTTTAATCCTGAATGTGTTAATTCATTCACAAGCTGTTCGTTTGATTCTCTTACTCTTCAGGGGATTATTCAGGAGTTAGGTCGTTTCGGTTTGGAAGTTCGCTATTTCGAATCGTTCAAAAAAATGGTTTTAAATCATCCTGGA